>JBDSFP010000293.1:0-4355 GCA_039919415.1 Aquaticitalea sp.
ATTTATTACGGGAAAAATGTTATGGGATCTTATGCCAATCAATTGAATGAAGAAGAGCGTTGGCAAGTTGTGGCCTATGTGATGGACCTTAAGGAGCAGTTGGATGGGAATACTCCAGGTTCTGGTATGGAAAACGGGGTCGAAACCGAAATGGATTCAACAGCAGCGAATGTCACCATTGGGAAAACTGTAGAAGTCACAAAAAAACAGTAAAAAGAATAAACTGCATTATATATTTTTAGTATGTACAAACTATCTGGTAAATTGAAATTGTTTTCTATCATCATTATGGTCGTCGGGATTGTAGGTATTGCCTACGGATTTTTGACAGTGCCTAAAACGGTGGAAGATGTACAAGAAATTTTGTCATCCCAAAACAGTGAACATGGTGAAGGACATGCTGAAGCTACCCACGAATCTAGTTTTGTGGATGAGGCTAGAGATGAGCAAGGTTATGCCAAGGCAGCAATGGAAAAACACGAAGCCCAAGAAGAGGAAGCACAACATGGCAACCATTTAGAACATGTATTGCATCAAATGCAGACCAAACCACTATCGGCCTTTTTTGTTTCTGCATTTTTCTTTTTTATGATTGCGCTTGGGGCTACGGTATTTTATGCCGTTCAATATGCTGCACAAGCTGGATGGTCTCCTGTATTGTATAGAGTCATGGAAGGGATTACGAGTTATCTACTGCCAGGTTCCATCATTGTTTTCTTGATCGTGGTTTTCGCAGGCACCCATTTTTATCCGTGGCAGAACCATGAACTGGTGGCAGAAGATAAAATATTACAGGGTAAATCCGGTTATCTCAATTTCCCGTTCTTTGTCATCAGAGCACTAATTTTGGTAGTGGGCTGGAATTTATATCGCTACTTTTCGCGTAGAAATGCTCTGAGACAAGCTACCGCCTCAACGTATGATAACTATCGAAAGAATTTCAAAATATCAGTTTTCTTCCTTTTGTTCTTCATCATTTCAGAAGCTATAATGTCTTGGGATTGGTTCATGTCCATGACTCCACATTGGTACAGTACGCTATTCGGTTGGTATATTTTTGCGAGTATGTTTGTAACTGCCATTACGGTCATTGCACTGGTCACTATTTTCTTGAAGTACAACGGATTCCTTCCTTTTGTAAATGACAGTCATCTACATGATCTGGGAAAATTTATGTTCGCATTCAGTATTTTTTGGACCTATTTATGGTTCGGACAGTTCATGCTTATATGGTATGCCAATATTCCAGAGGAAGTTACTTATTTCATCTTGAGGATTCAAGAGTACAATGGCCTGTTCTTTGGAATGCTGATACTAAATTTTGTATTCCCTATTTTGATATTGATGAACAGTGATTTCAAACGTGTGCCTTGGTTTGTGATTCTAGGTGGAACCTCAATTTTAGTTGGGCATTATATCGACATTTATTTGCTTGTAATGCCATCAACCGTTGGAGTTCATTGGTCTTTTGGAATCACCGAAATAGCAAGTATCCTATTTTTCCTTGGACTGTTCATATTTATTGTAGGGACAGGAATGGGACGAGTGGAATTGCGACCTAAAGGAGA
Source organism: Aquaticitalea sp. (assembly GCA_039919415.1). Classification (GTDB taxonomy): domain Bacteria; phylum Bacteroidota; class Bacteroidia; order Flavobacteriales; family Flavobacteriaceae; genus JBPOFM01. Next base: position 1,569 of record JBDSFP010000293.1, read on the forward strand.
TCCATTCATCCTCGAAAGTGAACAATACCATTATTAATTAATTAAAGAATAGAAACGACAATGACTGCTTTTTTAACGATTATAATAGTACTTTTTGTAGCGGTTGCAATTTGGCAAATGGTAAAGATATTTGATTTGGCTCAAACAAGTCCAAATATCTCTGGCGGAGAGGGAGTTGCTTCAGACCAAGATAATAAAATTAATGGATATTTGATGCTCGGCTTTTTGGCGTTCATCTACGTTATCACCATTGTTTGTTTTGTGAAATGGGGCGATCTGCCAATGATGTCCAATGCTGCTTCTGCGCATGGCCCAGAATTGGATAATTTGATGATCATCTCAATGATTATCATATTCTTCGTTCAAACGGTTACGCAATTTGTATTATATTATTTTGCCTATAAATACAGAGGTGAAAAGGGCAAGAGAGCGCTATTCTATGCCGATAATAATACACTTGAAGCTATTTGGACCATTATTCCGGTCATCGTTCTCGCAGGGTTGATTATATATGGATTGTTCACTTGGACTAGCATCATGAATGTCAATGAAGACGACGATCCAATGGTCATTGAGCTTTATGCACAACAATTTAACTGGACAGCGCGCTATTCCGGTCAGGATAATGTGCTTGGATTGGCAAATGTCAGATTGATTGATATTGATAAAGCAAATGTCATGGGATTGGACCAATCGGATCCAAATGCACAGGATGATGTGATTACCAAAGAACTTCATTTGCCTGTGGGTCGACCACTGCTTTTCAAGATGCGTTCACAGGATGTATTGCATTCTGCATATATGCCTCATTTTAGGGCTCAGATGAACTGTGTCCCTGGGATGATTACCCAATTCGGGTTTACACCAACCATTACCACAAAAGAAATGCGAGAAAATCCGGATATGATTGATAAAGTACAACATATCAATGAAATCAGAAGAGATCGAAGTAAGAAGTTGGTCGTTAAAGGAGAACCTGGTTTAGATCCTTACGAATTTGATTACTTATTGCTTTGTAATAAAATTTGTGGAAAATCACACTACAACATGCAGATGAAAATCATTGTGGAAACACAGGAAGACTTTGATGCTTGGATGAAAGAGCAAAAGACTTTCAAAGCTTCCATGAACCCTGAAACTGAAGAGGCAGTGCAACAGGTAACTGAAGATGCAACGCAACCAAAAACCGAATAAAATTCTTTAAAATAGTATATATAGATTATGTCAACACACGCAGATATTCACGTTCACGACGAAGACCACGGACATCATCACAAAGAGACCTTTGTAACCAAATATATCTTTAGTCAGGACCATAAAATGATTGCCAAACAGTACCTTATTACAGGTACGATCATGGGAATCATTGGTGTTATGATGTCAATGATGATGCGTATGCAGATTGCTTGGCCAGAAGAACCAAATGTCTTGTTCGAGGCATTGTTGGGTAAATGGGCGCCAGGTGGGGTTATGGATGCTGATATTTATTTAGCATTGGTAACTATTCATGGAACTATCATGGTATTCTTTGTGTTGACGGCAGGTCTGAGTGGAACCTTTAGTAACTTATTAATTCCGTTGCAAATTGGTGCACGCGATATGGCATCGGGTTTTCTGAACATGTTATCCTATTGGATTTTCTTCATCTCATGTGTTATCATGGTCATCTCATTGTTTCTTGAGGCAGGTCCGGCAGCTGCTGGATGGACCATTTATCCACCTTTAAGTGCTTTACCAATGGCCCAAGGTGGATCAGGACTTGGGATGACGCTTTGGCTTGTATCCATGGCTATCTTTATTGCGCAATCCTTATTGGGTTCCTTGAACTATATCGTAACGGTTATCAACTTACGTACAAAAGGAATGTCAATGACACGTTTGCCGCTTACAATCTGGGCATTTTTTGTGACTGCCATTATTGGTGTAGTGTCCTTCCCGGTGTTATTATCAGCTGCCTTATTATTGATAATGGACCGAAGTTTTGGGACCTCTTTTTTCCTGTCGGATATATTTATCCAAGGTGAAGTATTACACTACCAAGGTGGTTCTCCTGTATTATTTGAGCATTTGTTCTGGTTTTTGGGTCACCCGGAGGTATATATAGTAATATTACCAGCTATGGGATTGGTATCAGAAGTATTGGCAACCAATTCACGAAAGCCTATTTTTGGGTATCGAGCGATGGTGGCCTCCATTTTGGCGATTGCATTCCTATCAACCATTGTTTGGGGTCATCACATGTTTATCTCAGGAATGAATCCATTTCTTGGATCGGTATTTACCTTTACAACCTTGTTGATTGCCATTCCATCGGCCGTGAAGGCGTTTAACTGGATTACGACCTTGTGGAAAGGAAATCTGCAGATGAACCCGGCCATGCTTTTTGCGATAGGGTTTGTCTCTACTTTTATAACGGGTGGATTAACAGGAATCATCATGGGTGATAGTGCGTTGGACATCAACATCCACGACACGTATTTTATTATTGCCCACTTCCATTTGGTAATGGGTATCTCGGCACTTTACGGAATGTTTGCAGGAATCTATCATTGGTATCCCAAAATGTTCGGGCGGATGATGAACAAAAATCTCGGATATATCCACTTTTGGGTCACGGCTATTTGTGCTTATGGTGTCTTCTTCCCGATGCACTTTATAGGAATGGCTGGACTTCCAAGACGTTATTATACTAACACCAACTTTCCTTTGTTTGACGATTTGGCGAACGTAAATGTGGTGATTACGGTATTTGCCTTGATTGGAGGCGTTTTTCAATTGGTATATTTA
>JBDSFP010000316.1:0-2930 GCA_039919415.1 Aquaticitalea sp.
TATTCCAAAGAATCAAGGAGATGATGATAAACGATGCCAAGATGATGATCCATCGCAAAATGTTTCGATTCATTTTAAATGTCATTCGCAAAAATTTTCAATTTTAAATATAATGTAAATATGTTAACACGATGTGCATTTTGCTCTATTTCATCTATTTTTGCCCTAACCTTAAAGGGAATATTGATGAAATTTTCGATTCTTCCATTAGGATGAGGCAAAAAACGGAAAATTTCTTCCAAATATTAAATAGATACGTCAAAATGCAAAACGTAATATGTTAATATTATTGTCCGATATTCGGTTAAATCATTTTTATAGGTTTATCAATATCGTTACATTTGCTTTCTAACAATTTTTGGATGATATCTTTTGACCCAAAAGACCTTTCGACAGGACGACTTCATGGCTATTTATTGAGTGCAGTGGCTCCACGTCCTATTGCATTTGCCAGTACGATGGACACTGAAGGCAATCCAAATCTGTCGCCATTTAGTTTTTTCAATGTGTTTAGTGCCAATCCGCCCATATTAATTTTTTCTCCTGCGCGTCGTGTACGGGACAACACCGTGAAACATACCTTGGAAAATGTGGAAGCAACAAAGGAAGTAGTCATCAATGTAGTGAATTACGATATGGTTCATCAAGCATCCTTAAGCAGTACAGACTACCCAAAAGGCATCAATGAGTTTGAAAAAGCTGGTTTCACCATGCTAAAATCGGATATGGTAAAACCGTTTAGAGTGGCAGAATCACCTGTGCAGTTTGAATGTAAGGTGAACGAAATTATCCATCTCGGAACTGAAGGTGGTGCAGGGAATTTGGTAATTTGTGAGGTCATAAAATTGCATATTACAGAAGAGGTTTTAGATGAAAACAATGTCATTATTCAAGAAAAATTGGATTTGGTTGCCAGAGCTGGCGGGGATTATTACAATCGGGCTAAAAAAGGCTTTTTCGAAATCCCTAAACCCTTACAAAAATTGGGAATTGGGGTTGACGCCATGCCGGACGCGGTCAAAAACAGTATGATTTTAACTGGAAATGATTTGGGAATGCTCGGCAATGTGGAAGTATTGCCAACTTCACAAATTATTACTGACTTTATTGAAAGTATCAATGCGCGTCATCCAAATATAAAGGAAATGAACCATCGACAAAAGCACAAACTAGCTCGCAATTATTTGAGTTTTGGTGATGTCGAAAGTGCTTGGAAAATCTTGCTTTTTTGATAAAAGTGAAAAGAGAAAAAGATTAGAGAATAACGAATAATATTAAATAAGTAACAAAATGGAAGTAGTAGGAAAAATTAAAATGGTAGGAGACACACAAACCTTTGGAGCGAATGGGTTTAAAAAAAGAGAGGTGGTCGTCACCACAGAAGAACAATACCCACAACACATTATGGTGGAGTTTGTACAGGATAAAACCGATTTGTTGAACAATTTTCAAGTGGGCCAAAATGTAAAAATCAGCATCAACTTAAAAGGGCGTGAGTGGGTTAATCCTCAAGGTGAAACAAAATATTTCAATTCCATTCAAGGTTGGAGAGTGGAAAGTCTTCAAGAAGGCGCGCAAGGCAACATGCCTCCAGTAGCTCCAGCGGAAGCATTTGCTCCAGCTAACAATCTTAACGAGGAAGACCACGACGATTTGCCTTTTTAAAACAATTCCTGCGAAAGCAGTCCCGAAGCTTCGGGGTCATGAATTAAACCTCAATGATGAGTGAATCGTTGAGGTTTTAATATTATATAGAAAAGAAAAAGTCCCAATCTCTCAATTGGGACTCCAAAGTTGTGGTTTTAGGTTGACCTTTATAAACAAACTCAAATAAGCTTTGAAGAACAAATTAATAAATAAAGGTCATATCAAATATGATGAAAAAACTTTGATAATCAAAGCATAAGCTTCTTTTTACAGTGATATTTTTGCGAAAACGTTGTAGTAATATATGTTTTATTTGAATGAACATCTCGTGTTTCCCGATGTGTCTCAAGCTACTAAACAAGGTTTGTTAGCTATTGGTGGCGATTTGTCACCTGAACGTTTAATAGTAGCTTACCAAAGTGGAATTTTTCCTTGGTTCAGCGATGGAGATCCTATTTTATGGTGGTCGCCAAATCCTCGTTTTGTATTGTTTCCGGATAAATTAAAGATTTCAAAAAGTATGAAACAACTCTTGCGAAACAATGATTTTATAGTAACGTTAAATTCAGATTTTGAAAAGGTTGTTCAACAATGTGCCAACATAAAACGGGATGGTCAACCAGGCACATGGATTACTCAAAACATGAGTGAGGCTTATGTTCGACTGCATCAGTTGGGTTATGCCAAATCAGTTGAGGTTTGGAAGGATGACCAGTTAGTTGGCGGCTTATATGGTGTGGATTTGGGAAATGGGGTGTTTTGTGGCGAAAGTATGTTTAGCAAGATCAGCAATGCAAGTAAAGTCGGGTTTATCCATTTGATTGAAAACAGTAAGTATCGACTTATCGACTGTCAGGTGTACACAAAACATTTAGAGAATCTTGGTGCCGAGGAGATATCCAGAAATGAATTTTTAACATATTTGGAGGTAAACCCCAATATTTAAAACCCAAATTCCAAACCGTGATTATTCGGAATTTGGAATTTGGGTTTTTGATGATTTTAATTTTACACTTCATCATATCTAAAACAATTCACCTCATGATCGTTGATCATTCCTGTAGCTTGCATGTGGGCATAAATTACTGTGGAACCAACAAATTTAAAACCTCGTTTTTTTAAATCATTGCTTATGCTATCGCTCAGTTCAGTAGTTGGGGGTGCTTCTTTATAGTTTTTGACCTTGTTCTTTATGGGTTTTCCATTTGTAAAATTCCAAATGTAATTACTGAAACTTCCGAATTCCTTTTGGACATCCATAAAGGCTTTTGCATTTCCAACTG
>JBDSFP010000095.1:0-11429 GCA_039919415.1 Aquaticitalea sp.
CCTTTTAAAAGAGCTTCTTTACTGCTTCCGCCTGAAATCATCTCTTTTGACATTGCCATTGCGCCAGCACTGGTACCCGCAATTACAAAATCTTCACTTTGATATCTGTCCATCAAAATCCTGTGAAATTCTGTACCGAAAATTTTCGTAGTGATTTTTCGTTGGTCCCCGCCCGAAAACATGACGCAATCTGCTAATTGTAACGCTTCCAAAAATTCAGGTTTATCGACGTGTTTTCTATTGTCAATATGAATGACCTTTATGTTTTCACATCCCAATGTTTTGAAGGCAGTTTGGTAATTCTCGCCTACTTCTTTCGGAATACTCGATGCGGCGGGCACCACCAAAATATTTGCTTTAGTGCCGCCACTTTCACTCACCACGTGCGATAAAATGCCTTCCGAGATATAATCCAATTTATAAGATGGTCTCGCTACTATACCTTTGTCTTCATTTCCACCTATGGGAATCAATGTTCCTTTAATCGTCATTCAAGTCATGTTTAATTAGCAATGGCAAAATTACACTTATTTAGTTAAATACATAGTGTAGCGTTTTTCATTTCACGTAGGTTTAGCTCAGCTTCTTTAATTCAGAACAATAGATTAATTTTAGGCCAAAAGAATACTAGAGATTCACTTTTATGGAACATAGGTCCACCAACCACAAACGAAATACTTTGAACATCATTGGAGCTACAATAAGTTGGTTTGCGGTTTTTGGCCAATTGGTTTTAATAATTTTGAACAGACAAGCTGGCGTATTTGAAACTGTCATCAGGTTCTTTAGTTTCTTTACCATCTTAACGAATATTTTGGTCGCATGCTATTTTATAGCTCAACTCTTTAGTCTCAAAATCTTGAGGTTTCTAAAAACCGACACATCCCTTACGGCTATAACAGCTTTTATATTGGTTGTTGGGCTTGTCTATCAATTTGTGCTGCGTTTCATTTGGGAACCGTCAGGATGGCAAATGGTGATAGATGAGCTTTTGCATACAATGATTCCAAGTTATGTGTTGCTGTATTGGTTTTTTTATGTGAAATTTTCGAGTTTTAATCCTCGGCATCTTTTAACATGGCTTTTGTATCCGTTCTTGTATTTTGCTTTCGTGCTTTTGAGAGGTCATTTTTCAGGATTTTATCCATACCCATTTATTGATATTCAGGAACTCGGATACTCAAAGGTTTTTATTAACTTTATTGCATTGAGTGCATTTGTCTTGATGTTGATGGGAATCTTATATGTTGCGGCACGATTTTTAAAGAAACACGAATCTTAAAATTATTAATTATGAAAATTCAATCCATTTTATTCGTAACCTTCCTATTCCTGTTGAACGCTTGTGGAACACCAAAAGATATGACTACCAAAAACTCACTTTATGACACCACGTGGCAATTGGAATACATGTCCGGACCACGCATCGCTTTTGATGGTCTCTTTCCCGACAAAAAGCCTGAAATCACCTTCAATGAAGCTACCAAGGAAGTGACGGGAAACAGCAGTTGTAATGGCTATTCTGCAGCGTATTCTTTCAACGGAATTGCGATGGACGGGACTTCCCTCTCTTTCGGTGAGCCAGGACCAGCAACGAAAATGTACTGTGGAGACGGCGAAAATCAATTTCTCAATATGATAAAAAAAATCAATGCCTATGGTTTTGATGCCGATGGCAAGCTTCTGTTGAAACTTAATGAGGTGCCAATGATGCGGTTCAAAAAGGTGAAGAAATAAATAGGAATTTATATAAATACGATACATGATGAAATACCTCTTTTACATCGCAATTCTATTATGTGTTGCTTTTGGTTGTAAACCGAAAAAGAGCTCTGAAATAGCAAAAGAAAAAACTATAGATTCAACCGAATTGAAAACATCGGTTGAAACCATGGTTTCCAAGGAGCAGCAACCCTATTTTATTGCAACTGGTACCGAACCATTTTGGAGTGTTGAGATATTCGAGAATCTTATAGTTTACAAAACGCCGACAGATTCCATAAAAACACCGCATACCGAACCTATCAGGGCAGTTGATGCGAATGTGAAACGCTACAATATCCAAACGGAATCCAAAACACTTCATATCCAAATTCAGGAGAAGGAATGTACCAATGGCATGTCTGGAAAGGTCTCGCCGTATTCAGTTTCGGTTGAAATAAAGAAGAATATAGACGCCGAATTTCAAAAACTCGAAGGCTGTGGCAACTACAATACGGATTATCGATTGCATGACATTTGGCTACTCGAAATCTTGAATGGAAAAAAGGCTTCACTAGAAGATTTCAAAAATGAACTTCCCAACATGGAAATCAATGCTGCCGAAAACACCTTTACTGGTTTTGCAGGCTGTAACCGAATGAACGGGCAACTTTTCTTTGAAAAAGGTCTGCTTCGGTTGACCAATGTTGCCACAACTCGAATGATGTGTGAACCTAACAACAAGGAAGCCGAATTTTTAAAAGCACTTCAAAGCAGCACGACCTATTCCATTGAAAATAAACGGCTGACACTATCAAATCCGTCGGGTACTCAAACAATATTTAAAAAAATCGATTAACTTTTAAACACAATAATTATGAAAGATTTCAAAAATTCGTACATCACTTCAACAAGCAAAATAGCAATCGTAATGACGCTATTTTTTGTAGCCTTGTTCAGTTGTAAAAACAAGGAACAAAAACCGGATGACACCATGATGGAAGAACCCATGGAAGAAGAAATGGTCATGGCGCCAACCCTTGAGAAAGGATGTTATATGTACAATGAAAATGGCAGCATGGTCAACTTGGAAATCACAAAAACTGACAATCCTGTTGAAGGAAGTTTGATCTATGCATTGGCTGAAAAGGACAAAAACACTGGAACATTCAGAGGACAATTTAATGATGGCAAGCTCGTTGGCACTTACACTTTTCAATCGGAAGGAAAAGAAAGTAAACGACAAGTTGCTTATATGCTAAAGGACAATCAATTGGTAGAAGGATATGGTGAATTGAATGCCGACGGAACAATGTTTAAGGATGTGAATTCTGTCAACTATTCTTCCACGATGCCATTGACCAAAACGGATTGTAACCAATGAAGAGCAAATTGTTTGTTTGAAAACGGAAAATCCTATTCCCAATTAAAACAAACCTGTTTGGAATTGACTACTCTAAACACCGTATTGAATGCTTTGAAAGATGGTTCAAAAACAGAGGGCAAATCAGCTTATGTATTGTTCAATGACGACAATACAAAGGCAGAATTATTCTTGCCATCCAACGATGAAGGTATCATTTTGGAAAAATCCATCGAGGGAAATTGGACCTATAAAAATTACAAACTCATCAGTTGGAAAGGTTATGTGCTTCAAAAAAATGGAAAAGCGATTTTTGGTGGATAGCCATTTGTTATTTTAAGTTAACTAGTATTCGACAAATTAAGAATGAAGCACTTTCAAAAGCGAGTTGTATCTTATTGCATTCTTATAGGTTTTTTTGTTTTTTCATGTAAGAACAAACAAAATTCTTGGTCGGAAACGGTCGAAAAAATCAAAATAAAATATCCAAATGTAAAAATTGTGATTCCTGGTCATGGAAAATATGGAGGGACCGAATTGTTGGATTACAACTTAAAATTATTTCAATAGAATCTTCCATCAATGATTTGAATTATTGTTTTAGAGAACTATGTGAATATTCGTGGTCGCTTTAACCTAAAATCATTTTCCTCTTGGTTCTTTTCCCAAACATTTCTGTATATTTACGAGAGTGCATATGTAACCACCATAATCCCATAATTTTATGATAATACGCGAGATTAATGCCATGAGAGGTCCCAATTACTGGTCAGTAAGACGACACAAATTGATAGTTATGGTTCTCGACCTAGAAGAAATGGAAGAACGACCTTCCGATTCCATAAAAGGATTTAAAGACCGATTGGAAAAAATGTTTCCTACCATGTACGAGCATCGCTGTTCTGTTGGCACACCTGGTGGATTTTTCGAACGGGTGGAAGAGGGCACTTGGATGGGTCATATCATTGAGCATATTGCGCTCGAAATTCAAACGCTTGCTGGAATGGATGTTGGTTTTGGACGAACACGCGGTTATGGTGAAAAAGGTGTTTATAATGTGGTTTTTGCCTATATGGAAGAAACCGTTGGACGTTATGCGGCAAAGATTTCAGTCGATATTTGTCAAGCATTGATTGATGGAAAAACCTATGTTTTAACCGACGATATTCAAAAAATGCGCGAATTGCGCGAAGTGGAACGTTTGGGTCCAAGTACTGGTTCCATTGTTGATGAAGCAGCATCTAGAGGCATTCCATGGATTCGATTGAATAAATACTCCCTATGCCAATTAGGTTACGGTGCCAATCAAAAACGAATACAAGCAACTGTTACCAGTGAAACGAGTAGTATCGGGGTAGAGTTGGCCTGTGATAAAGAAGACACCAAATTCTTATTGGAACAAGCCGAGGTGAAAACACCAAGAGGAGAAATCATCAGAAATGAAGAAAATCTTGAGCAAGCCTGTAGATATGTCGGATTTCCATTGGTCATAAAACCAGTTGATGGCAATCATGGACGAGGGATTACTGTAAATATTACAAATTATGAGGATGCGGTGGTGGCCTTTCATTGTGCCCAGGAAAGTTCTAAAAATGGTGCCATTATCATCGAAAAACACATCACAGGCTACGATTTTCGCTTGTTGGTAATTAACAATAAGTTGGTTGCTGCCGCGATAAGAACTCCAGCACATGTAATTGGGGATGGCAAATCAACCATCCAACAATTGATAGAGGAGGTAAACAAAGATCCTAGACGGGGTTATGGTCATGAAAATGTGCTGACACAGATTACTGTCAACGATTTAACCCAAAGCATCATCAAAGCCAATGGATATACTTTGGATTCTGTTCTTCAAAATGACAAACGTTTATTGTTGAAAGATACTGCCAATTTAAGCACGGGCGGAACTGCCGAAGACGTCACGGACATCGTGCATCCAGCCAACGTTTTTATGGCGGAACGCATCTCAAAAATCATTGATTTGGATATATGCGGTATCGATATAATGACCACCGATATAAGCCAACCTTTGGACGAGACAGGAGGCGCAGTGTTGGAAGTCAATGCAGGACCAGGATTCAGGATGCACTTGGCACCAACTTCAGGGTTGCCTCGCAACGTGGCGGCCCATGTAATTGACAAATTATTTCCGCATGGCGCTTCCAGTAAAATCCCGATCATCGCTATCACAGGTACCAATGGAAAAACCACGACTACTCGTTTGATTGCACATTTGGCAAAAATGAAAGGATATAAAGTTGGATATACCACGAGTGACGGCGTTTATATCCAAAATCGATTGCTAATGAAAGGGGATTGTACTGGCCCAACGAGTGCTGAATTTGTTTTGAAAGATCCAACTGTGGATTTCGCTGTGCTAGAATGCGCTCGGGGTGGATTATTAAGAGCAGGACTTGGTTTTCATAATTGTGATATAGGGATTGTTACCAATGTTGCTGCTGACCATTTGGGCTTGAAAGGCATTCATACGATCGAGCAATTGGCGAAAGTAAAAGGTGTAATACCAGAAACGGTTTTGCCAAATGGATATGCCATTTTAAATGCCGATGATGATCTGGTCTATGAGATGCGTCGAACTGTCAATTGTAATGTCGCATTATTTTCAATGGATGAAAACAATCCGAGAATCAGGGCGATGCAAAAATTAGGTGGAATTTCTGCCGTATATGAAAATGGTTTTATCACGATTTGCCGGGGCGAATGGAAATTGCGGGTCATCAAGGCCGTTAATGTACCGTTGACCTTTGAAGGAAGAGCCACATTCATGATCCAAAACGTTTTGCCAGCGGTGATTACCGCCTATGTGAGAGGTTTCACGATTGATGAAATCAAGATTGGATTGGAAACTTTTATTCCGTCGCCCGCCCAAACTCCAGGAAGATTGAATATGTTCCAGTTCCGGGATTTTCAAGTGTTGTTGGATTATGCACACAATCCAGCAGGAATGCGTGCCTTGCAGAAATTCATTGAAAAAATTGATGCCACGGTTAAAGTCGGGATCATTGCAGGCGTAGGCGATAGAAAAGAAGAGGACACTAATGAACTTGGCAGTATTTCGGCAGAGATGTTTGACGAAATCATTATCCGTCAAGATAAAAATTTAAGGGGTAGAACAGAAAAGGAATTGATCAATATGCTCCATGCTGGTATTAAACTTAAAGATCCGAATAAGAAAACGACCATCATTCCGAACGAAAATGAGGCCGCAACCTTTGCCATTAGGAATGCTACTAAAGGTTCTCTGATTGTGATTTGCAGCGATGTGGTGCCTGATGCATTGGAATTGGTTCAAAAACTGAAAGAGGAGGAGGCGAATATGCTGTATGGATTTTCAACGACCGATACGACGAAGAAATAAAAAAAAAGAACGATTTTCAAAATTGAAAATCGCCCTCGGGTAAAATATTGATTAATAGCGTCTTATTCTCTTTTTATTAACAGATTTTAATCTCTTTTACTTTGATTTGAAGACTTTTTCTGTATGCCTTGATGCTGAAAAGCTCGATGCTTTTCTTGTAACTCAAATCATTCAATTCAGCTTTTGCAGTAATGCTCAACACTGTTTTATTTTCTGTTTTTTGTTGACCAGAAACGTTTTGAACTTTAATTGTATCATTTTGTTTTACGGTATCGTTAGAAGCATTTTGACCAAAAGTTAAGACTGGTAGAGTGATTATTGCGATAAGGATTAAAACTTTTTTCATGATTAAAACGTGTTTTGATTTTTAATTACATGTCAAAGAAACAACACTCTTTGAGGGAAAAATAATATATTAGATATAAAACATCGATAAACGGTTAAGATGAATTCCTTCTCAAAAAACATCGATGAAATACACAAAATCGGCTTGCAGCCCAATAAACACGTTCACGACTAATGACAGAATATAAGGATAATAAGTTCAAACCCCTCTTCGATCGACAAAGTGCAAATCAGTATATAATAGGTAACACAACTTATAAAGAGCGCATCAAAAAATTGGATGCTTTGAAGAAAGCTTTGGAGCTTACCAACAAAGAAGAGATTCGAAAAGCAATGTATGCCGATTTTAAAAAACCTGCTCTTGAAACCGATTTGACTGAAATCTATCCAGTCTTGAGCGAAATAAAATTCGCCAAGGTTAACCTCAAATCTTGGATGAAATTACAAAAGGTGGAAACGCCTTTGGCATTGCTCGGCGCTTCCTCTTATATAAAGTACGAACCTAAAGGTGTTTGTTTGATTATTTCACCTTGGAATTTCCCTATTAACTTGACCTTTGGCCCATTGGTGTCCGCTATTGCAGCAGGAAACACGGTTATTTTAAAACCTTCTGAAATGACACCCAATGCTTCAAAGTTAATGGCAAAGATTGTCAAAGAGTTGTTTACTGAGGATGAAGTTGCATTGGTCGAAGGTGATGTTGAGGTTTCAGAAGAATTGTTGAAACTGCCTTTTAACCACATCTTTTTTACAGGCTCTCCACAAGTTGGAAAGATAGTCATGAAATCAGCTTCTGAACATTTAACTTCTGTGACCTTGGAATTGGGAGGAAAGTCACCAACCATCATCGATGATTCCGCAAATCTCGAAAAAGCGGTCGAAAAAATGATCTTTGGAAAGTTCACCAATGCTGGACAAACTTGCATTGCTCCAGATTATGTGTTTCTGAAATCGGATTTAAAAGAAAAATTCACAACACTTTTCAAATCAAAAATTTCAGAATTTTATTCAGAAGATGCGGAAACTTCAGATTCATATTCCAGAATAGTCAATCAAAAACATTTTGAGCGATTGACTTCTTATATTGACGAAGCGAAAACAAATCAGAGCAACATTGTTTCTGGTGGAACTTATAATGCAACTGACAATTTTATAGAACCAACTTTGGTATTCGATGCTCCCGAAGATTCCAAATTAATGCAAGAGGAAATTTTTGGGCCCATTCTTCCAGTGAAAACGTTTTCCAAAATTGAAGAAACCGTTGCGTATATCAATTCAAGGGAAAAACCTTTGGCACTTTATATTTACAGTAAAAAGAAAAAACATATTGATTATGTCCTGAACAATACCAGAGCTGGAAGTGGTTGCGTAAATCATAATCTGTTGCAGTTTTTAAACCATAATTTGCCTTTTGGAGGAAGTAATAACAGCGGCATCGGCAAGTCCCACGGTTTTTTTGGCTTTGAAGCCTTTTCAAACCGGCGTTCGCTGATGAAGCAGCACACCATGGGAGCGACAGATTTGTTGAGACCTCCTTATACCAATTTTAAACAGAAACTGATTGATTTGACTTTGAGGTGGTTTTGAAAAGAGTGTTCAGTGTTCAGTTGCAGTAGGCAGTAAGTTTGGTTTAAATCAGAAACCTGCAACTTTGGAAATTTAGGAAAAATATATTTTTCATTAAATTCTAATATATACAATTTTTATTGCGAAGCGCAAAGATTCAGCAAAGGTAGCAAAGTTGAGCCTCGCGTCCCTTGCGAAAATCTTTGCGAACACTGCGGTTAAATTAACTCCTATTGTTTTTGGATTCGATTATATCTTTTATTGAACGATTACTAGTTTTCCCAGATCAGCCTTTTTCGATTTCCGTTTTTATAATTTCAATATTTTGTAGTCTTTCAGCTTTCTGGTTTTGGGTTAATCTAGCTTTCATTTTAATTTAACTTCAGTTGAGTTTTACGCTTTACTAAAAAAATCCGCCTGCAAATTCTCATTCTTCCCATCTTGAAACCTTGTCATACTAAAAAATTCATGGATAGAATAACTTCCTGTCACACCTTGTTTATTGATGGCAATATATCCCACTTGAAAATCTTTGTAATTGCTGTTCGGTTTGTTAACAATCCGGCTGATAGCCTCTTCACACGCTTCTTGTGGTGTTTTACCTTGTCGCATCAATTCCACCACTAGAAAACTTCCCACGGTCTTCATAACTTCTTCGCCCAATCCTGTTGCAACGGCTGCCCCAATTTCATTATCCACAAATAACCCAACACCAATAATAGGGCTGTCCCCAACACGACCATGCATTTTATAAGCCAAACCGCTCGTTGTACAAGCTCCAGAAATATCACCATTTTTGTCAATTGCCAGCATGCCAATCGTATCGTGGTTTTCGATATTGATGATAGGTTTGTATTGTGAGGTCACTTTCCATTCTTCCCAGGCTTTTTTGGAGGCTGCGGTCAATAGATTTTCTTTTGGGAAACCCATTTCATAAGCAAATTGTTCAGCCCCTTTTCCTGCAAGCATCACGTGAGGTGTGCCTTCCATTACTTTTCGTGCAACAGAAACGGCATGCACCACATTTTCAAGAAATACAACAGAGCCACAATTGCCATTTTTGTCCATAATGCAGGCATCCAAAGTGACGTGTCCATCTCTATCTGGCAAACCACCTTTTCCAACGGATTGTCCAGTTTCGTCGGCTTCTTCCACCATGCAACCTTGTTCTACTGCATCTAAGGCATTGCCTCCTGCCTGGAGAATTTCCCAAGCTTTTGCGGTTGCATTTGGAACGTTCCAGGTTGCAATAACTAAAGGGAAAGATGTTTTCGGAGGTGCAATTACCGCTTTTTCTTCTGATGATTTTTTGTATTTGTTATCACATGCTACCATTGCTGTTCCAACAGCCAAGCCAAACCCGGTAAGCGATGCGTTTTTTATAAAGTTTCTGCGTTTCATATTTTTTTGTTTTGGTGAAAACGTAAAACTGGTGTGTCCTTCCCCCAATTTTTTATTTTTTATTTTGCGAGATTTAATATTCCCTCCATACTATCCACGTCTTTTTGCTCGATTACTATTATGTCCGAAAACACTATTATTAGTAGTTAAATTAATATCTTTATCAAAACTTAATCGAACTATGAGAGCCTACTTCTTTGTTATATTCCTTACCAGTTATTTTTGTAACGCCCAAGATTATGTCGATATTTTAAGGTTGGGCTATGGCAATACTTTTAATAATACTTTTGAAGGAACGAATAGCAGTACAGACATTGGTACTTTTGAGGCAGATATAACGTTTCCGATTGTATTGAACGAAAAAAATGCATTGATTACTGGTGCAATATACAGTAAAAATCGGTTGCAACTTTTTCCGGAGGGGGAAAATATAAACCTAAAGAGAACGGTCTTAAAAATTGGTTTAGCCACCACCTTTTCTGAAAAGTATAGTTCTACAATTGTCCTCCTGCCGAAAATTACGTCAGATTATATAAATGTTTCCCACAACGATTTCTATTTTGGAGGGCTTGCAATCTTAAAATATAAAAAGAACGAGAACCTCAAATACAAATTTGGTCTTTACGCTTCACAGGAAGCCTATGGACTTTTTACCACACCAATCATTGGTTGGTATTATTTAAGCCCAAACAAAAAGTTTGAAATGGATATGACCTTGCCCATTGCAGCTGATGTCAATTACAAATTTGGAAAGTTAAGCGTTGGCATGGATTACTTCGGAATTGGCGGAAGTTATAAGCTGCATCAAGAACCCTTGAAGAATAAGTATGTAGCTGTAGGTACTTTAAATTTTGCCGGTTATTTACAATACGAAATTTTAAAAGATATTCTTTTAAGGGGAAAATTAGGATATTCAACAAGCAAATATGACGTTTATTCGAATGGTGATAAAATAGATTTGGGACTTGCGGCCTTTAATTTTGGGGATGATAGAACACAATTAAATCCAAATATTAATGGTAGCCCTTATTTTAAATTCGAGCTTATTTATAGGTTTAATATTTTGACAAAATTATAGTTATCTATCTCAATGTTTGAAATCTATCGAAGGGGAAACTTATCAATCCTTTATTTTCTTAACTTCATCCTTTTTCAAACTTAAAGAATACGGCACATCCTCTTTCTCATTTGCCCAATCCATATTTGGTTTATCGCTCATTTCAAAAGTGAAATGTCCTCCTTTTTGAATCGTTTCAAAATTCAAATAACTGTGCGTGGATGGCATTCCATTCAATGTGGTGGATGTAATATAAACATTTTTTGGGGAATTGTTTTCGGCGGAAATCACGAATGTATTTCCATTTTCCAAATGTAGTGTTGCTTTGTCAAACAACGGACTTCCTATAACGTATTGGTCAACCCCAGAAGTGACCGGATAAAAGCCCAGGGCGCTAAACACATACCAAGCCGATGTTTGTCCATTGTCTTCATCGCCACAATAGCCGTCGGGAGTCGCGGCGTATAATTTCGTTAAGACCTCACGTATTTTTTCTTGGGTTTTATAGGAAGCGTTGGCATAATTATACAAATAAATCATGTGTTGAATCGGTTGATTGCCATGCGCATAATTTCCCATATTGACTATTTGCATTTCGCGGATTTCATGAATGG
>JBDSFP010000443.1:0-4250 GCA_039919415.1 Aquaticitalea sp.
CCATACGTTGTGATTTTTCCAAGTCTTCAGTCACATTAACGTATGACAATTAAATGATAACCAATTTTATAGATACATGGATGCATAATCAATCAAAGGAAAATTCACCGAAGAAATCCAAAATACCATATTTCAAAGCACGGAAGACTCGAACTGTTGGGAATTATCTTTAAAGCACATAGAGGGGGAATTGACAACAATTTACCCAAGAAAATAAAGGTCTGCCTATCGGACAGGTAGCAACAACATTTACCATTCAATTGCCAATTTAAAGATGAAAAATAGCCATATGAACATAAAAACAATGAAAACAATAATCTTGACATTTACGTTTTGTGTCCTGTGTGGAAACAGTATGCATGCTCAAGACCAAACAGATATAAGTGGTGTAGAGGTTAAGGTTTTAAAGGAACAATTGCATCGTGCCACCACAGATACTGCGAAGACACGCCTTACATCCCAAATTTCTTCGGCTTATCGTTTACTTATTGAAAATGATAGTTGTAAAAAATATGCCTCAATTGCCATTGACTTGACAACTGATATCTTTAGTAAAACTAAAAATCCAGACCTCACTTCAAAATATAAAATGATTAGGGCAACAGCTATTGAAAACTTCGGGTCGGCACTTGCTTTTGAAAATGCAACACAGGCATTGGACACCTTACAAGTGTCCTTACGTTTATGGAAGGAAATAGGCGACAAATCCAGAATCGCAATGGCATATTTTTCCATCGCACAGGCTTACGGTTTTAAAAGCAATCAAATTGAAGCCATAGACTATTACAACAAAAGCCTGATATTATTCAAGGAAACAAAAAATAAAGCATACGAAGCGAATACTCTATATGCCATCAGCCTTGAAAAACGCTATTTGGGAATGTTTGGCGACGCGTTGGAATATTCGATAAAATCATTGAAAGTTGCAGAGGAAATCAAAGACACTCTTTTGATTACGGATGCTCTACTTGGAAACAGCTTTAATTACATGCTCGCAAAAAATTACCCAGAAGCTCTGCAAGAACAGCAAAAAGCATTGAAATTGTTCGAAATAACAAAAGATTCAGTCGGGATTGCAAGGACTTATAATGATATGGGAGTGACCGATTTGTTTGCCGGCAAGTTGGATGCGGCATTAATACATCACAAGAAAGCACTCGAAATGCGTAAAAAACTAATGGATGCCAACGCCATTGGAATCTCGTACAATTACATTGCCACCGTCTACGAGCGGCAAGGTAAATACAATGATGCACTTTCCACAGTAAAGGAGGGTATTCCTTATTCCCTGAAATTTGGCGATAGCAGGTTCATAATGGATGCATATCTGGAAGCTGGTGATATCTATTCAAAATTGAACGATTATGACAATGCCATCGCCAATTACCGTTTGGCCGAGGAGGTTGCAATAAAGAACAACTCCCAAAACTATCAGGCAAAAGCACTGATGCTAATAGGAAATGCGAATAAAAACGCTGGAAATATAAAAGAAGCATTAAAATCCCTGCAAATGGCAGACAATATCGTTCTCTCGAATGATTACAAAACACGGCGATTCATTTACGAGGCACT
This sequence comes from Aquaticitalea sp., assembly GCA_039919415.1. Lineage (GTDB taxonomy): Bacteria > Bacteroidota > Bacteroidia > Flavobacteriales > Flavobacteriaceae > JBPOFM01. The sequence goes on from JBDSFP010000443.1 coordinate 1,573, forward strand.
GACACAAACCAACATAACTGACAATGATTTCAAAAGTGCCTATCAAAACCAGTTGAAATACAATCAAATGAACGATTCTGTCAACACGACCGAGAAAGCTGATAAAATCACAAGACTTACCCAGCAACTGGTCTATGAAAACAAGAGTGCACTTCAAAAAGCCAGTCAGGATAAGGAGATAGCCATTAAGGAATCACAGATAAAGGAGCAAAAATACATTCGTAACCTGAGCATTTTCGGTCTTTTGATAGGCATCATTTTGGCATTTGTTTTCTTTTGGAGATTTAAGGAAAAAAGAAAATTGAACGTTTCCTTGAACCAAACCTTGTTTGATCTTAAGACGACCCAAAAACAGCTCATCCAGTCCGAAAAAATGGCAAGTTTAGGAGAACTGACAGCAGGAATCGCCCACGAAATTCAGAATCCCTTGAATTTCGTGAACAATTTCTCCGAAGTGAGCAATGAGCTTCTGGACGAAATGAACGAAGAACTTACAAATGGCAATCTGGACGAAGCCAAATCCCTGTCTAAAAACATCAAGGAAAACCTCGAAAAAATAAACCACCATGGCAAACGTGCGGATGCCATTGTCAAAGGTATGTTGCAGCACAGCCGTACAAGTTCCGGAGAAAAAGAACCGACGGATATCAATAAGTTGGCCGATGAATATTTGAGATTGGCATATCATGGACTTAGAGCTAAAGATAAAAGTTTCAATGCCACATTAGAAACGGATTATGATGATTCTATAGGAAAGGTTTCTGTAATTCCACAGGACATTGGAAGGGTTATTTTGAATTTGATTACGAATGCTTTTTACATCGTTGACGAAAAGAAAAAATCGGGATTGGCTAATTATGAACCAACTGTTTCCGTCAGTACTAAAAAACTAAAAGGCAAAATAACAATTTCAGTAAAAGACAATGGCAATGGAATCCCAAATCATGTTTTGGACAAAATCTTCCAACCCTTCTTTACCACCAAACCAGCTGGTCAAGGAACCGGTTTGGGCTTGAGCATGAGTTATGATATCATCACCAAAGGTCATGGTGGCGAATTGAATGTAGATACTAAAGAAGGGGAAAGCACAACATTTAGCATCGTGATTCCTATTAACTAAGTAAAATTGAAAACCTAATTCATTACAGTTATGTCAAAAACAACCAAAACAACTAAAAGCACCGAAAAGAAAGTTTCAGCTTTAGATGAAGCACTACAGTTATTGGAGCAACGCAATGCAGAATTAGCGGTCATTAGCAGTGTACAGCAAGGTTTGGCTGCCGAAATGGACATGCAAGGGATTTACGATTTGGTTGGTGACCAAATACGTAATGTTTTTGACGCTCAAGTGGCTGCAGTAGCTACCTTCAATTTTGAGAATCAAACTGAAGAGTTTCAATATATTTTTGAAGATGGGGAAAGATTCAAGATGGAACCCAGACCAATTGATAAAGTTAGACAACGCTTAATTGATACCCAGGATGTACTTTGTATCAATGAAAATGCCGATGAAGTATGGTCCGAAATAACTGGTGAAGCACCAACGGTTGTACCAGGAACAAAGTTGACCAAGTCAGCATTGTATGTGCCTATGAAAGTTGGCAATGACGTTCGCGGTTATGTAAGTTTACAAAATCTGGATCGCGAACACGCCTTTAGCAAATCTGACATTCAGCTATTGACCACATTGACCAATAGCATGAGTGTTGCCCTGGAAAACGCACTTTTATTCAATGAAACAGAACAACGCAATGCGGAATTGGCGGTCATCAACAGTGTACAAGAAGGTTTGGTTGCCGAAATGGACATGCAGGGAATATATGATTTGGTTGGCGATAAAACACGGGAACTTTTTGATTCCCAAGTCACGGTAATTGGCACTTTTGACCATGAAAACGGCAAAGAACTTTTTAATTATGTTTATGAAGATGGAAAGCGTTTTTATCCTGAAGCTCGAGCTTTTGACAATATTAGAACGCAACTTATCAAAAAAAACAAACTTATTTCCATTCAAGAAAATGCTGCTGATGCGGTAAAAAAACTTGGTGTAAATTCAGAAGCATTGCCAGGTACCAAGTTTCCTAAAACCATGGTTTACGTACCACTTGCCGTTGGAGATACAGTTCGTGGCTATGTAAGCTTACAGAACTTGGATCGCGAAAACGCTTTTAGTGATTCCGACATACGTTTATTGAGCACATTGGCCAACAGTATGAGTATTGCATTGGAAAATGCACGTTTATTTAACGAAGCTGAACAGCGAAATGCAGAATTGGCTGTTATTAATAGTGTACAAGAAGGCTTGGTGGCCGAAATGGACCTGCAAGGGATTTATGATCTGGTTGGCGATAAAACACGAGAACTATTCGACTCACAAGTCACTCTCATTGGCACTTTTGATCATGAAAACCAGAAAGAAATATTCAATTATCTTTTTGAAGATGGCAAACGGTTTCATTTGAAACCGAGGCCGCTGGACAAAATTAGGGAGCGCCTTATAAAAACAAAAAAACTTATTGATATCAGAGAGAATTCTGAAGAAGCCTATACAACAATTACAGGGAAAAAACCAGAATCAGTTCCTGGGACCTCGTTTGCTAAATCAATGGTTTATGTACCGCTTTTGGTCGGAGATTCGGTCCGTGGCTATGTAAGCTTGCAAAACATAGATCGTGAAC
>JBDSFP010000472.1:0-3650 GCA_039919415.1 Aquaticitalea sp.
TTGAGTTTTGTGAATTCCGATTTGGTGCAGAATGTCGATTTTTCTGCGGGTGGATTTCAAGCAAAATATGGAGACAAACTCTCCTCTGTTTTGGATATCACGTACAGAAAACCTATAAAATTTGGCTTGAGTGCCGATCTGAGTTTGTTGGGTGGCAGTTTTTCTGCGGAAACGGTTTCCAAGGATTCAAGATTCACAGGCATTGTTGGTTTACGCTATCGTGACAATAGTTTAGTGTTGAATTCCCTTGAAACGGAAGGCAATGTAAAACCTGTTTTTGCCGATGCACAAACCTATCTGACTTATAAATTTACCGATAGATTCCGGTTGGATTTCCTAGGAAATATTGGCATCAATAAATACAACTTTCAGCCGCAAAACCGTCAGACCAATTTTGGGACGCTTACCAATCCAATTGCATTACTCGTTTTTTATGACGGTCAGGAAAAGGACGAATACCAAACTTATTTTGGAGCTTTAAAAGCGAATTATTTTTTGAATGACGATTTGACCTTAAAATTGATTGCTTCCACCTATCACACCACCGAGGAGGAATATTATGATATTTTGGCGCAATATCGTTTGGGGGAAGTCAACAGCAATATTGGCGATGAGAATTTGGGCGAAGTTGAGTTTAGCGAAGGCATTGGAGGCCAATTGACACACGCCCGAAACGATTTGGATGCGCTCATTACAACCATCGAACATCGTGGCGATTTTAAAAAAGAAGATAATACCTTTGAATGGTCCGTCAAATACACCCACGAAGATATCAGGGATCGTTTGGTGGAATGGGAAGTTATTGATTCCGCCGGATTTTCCATCAATCCACCAAATTTGGATTTTTTCAATGAGCAACCTTACCAACCATATCAAGGCCCATTGGTAGCGTTCCAAAATGTGAGAGCAACCAACAAAGTGGAAATTGACCGTTTACAAGCCTTTGTACAATGGAGCAAACGATCTTACATTGGCACCAACGAAGTGTTTTACAACGCTGGAGTCAGAGCACATAATTGGAATGTGAATGGTGCCGGAATTGAAAGTACTTCGCAAACAGTGTTCAGTCCAAGAGCACAATTTGCCATCAAGCCCGATTGGAATAAAGACATGCTCTTCAGAATTGCAGGAGGTTTGTATTATCAGCCACCTTTCTATAGAGAATTGCGGGATTCATCAGGAATTGTGCGACCGAATGTAAAAGCACAGAAATCAGTTCACATTGTTCTTGGGAATGAATACAGTTTTAAAATGTGGGACCGACCGTTTAAATTGGTTTCGGAAGCCTACTACAAAAACATGACCGATGTCAATCCATACACACTCGAAAATGTACGGATTCGCTATCGAGCAACCAACAATGCAAAAGCGTATGCCTATGGCTTGGATTTACGATTGAATGGCGAATTTGTTCCAGGTACAGAGTCGTGGTTCAGCTTTGGATATTTGAAGACGGAAGAAAACATTGAAAATAGAGGATTCATTTCTCGGCCAACAGACCAACGTTTGAAATTTGGGATTCTATTTCAGGATTATGTCCCAAGAATTCCAGATTTGAAAATGTATTTAAATTTGGTTTACAATACTGGAGTTCCCGGTGGTTCGCCAAGCTATGCCGATCCTTATGTATATCAAAACCGTTTGCGCGATTACAAACGTGCCGATTTGGGCATCAGTTATGTATTGGTGGATCAGAACAAAACCTATGAAACAGGTTGGAAAAGCAAATTTAAGGAACTGACACTCGGTTTTGAAATCTTCAATATGTTTGATGTTCAGAATTCCATTACGAACACTTGGGTGCGTGATGTGTATAGTAAACGTCAATATGCGATTCCGAATTATTTGAGTCCAAGAGTTTTTAATGTGAGGTTAAGCACGAAGTTTTAACGATTTAAATCATAATATATGTCCAATTTTATTCACAAACCCTATAACTATCTGTCAAAACTAATTGTTACCATCTGTTTTATTGTATGTCCATCGTTGATGTGGTCTCAGGATAGCTTAAAGAATGTAGTCATTCCCAAACCCAAAGCCTTTGTTACCAAACATCAAATCATCAATGGTGGCAAAGCCATTGACTATACGGCGACCGCAGAAGAAACCTATCTCAAAAACAGTAAGAACGACACAGTGGCCACTATTTGGTCCGTTGCTTATACCCAAAATAATCTTACAGACAAGGCATCAAGACCTGTGACCTTTGTTTTCAACGGAGGTCCCGGCTCTGCCTCTGTTTGGCTGCATTTGGGCATGTTTGGTCCTGAAATTGTAAAAGTGAGTTCTGATGCCAATAAGGATGATGGCGCTGCACCATATAAGCTCATTAATAATGAAAAAGGATTGTTGGATTTGACCGATTTTGTTTTTATTGATCCTGTGGGTACGGGCTACAGTCGTGTGGTTGGCAAAGGGAAAGTTGAGGATTTTTGGGGGTTGACTGAAGATGCCAATTCTATTGCCCAATTTATGAGAACATGGATCACTGAAAACAATCGTTGGTTTTCTCCCAAATACGTTGCAGGTGAAAGTTTTGGAACCACTCGAGCCGTGGCTGTCGCGAATGTTTTGGAAGGTGGCGGTCAGGATATGGCACTTAATGGTTTGATCCTTATTTCACAAGCTCTTGATTATGACGGGTCAACTTCGGTTGCCAATAACATCACCTCATTTATCACCTATTTGCCAAGTATGGCGGCTACGGCATGGTATCACAAAAAAGCAGGTCAGAATAAGACCTTGGAAGCTTTTGTTCAAGAATGCAGGGAGTTTAATTATAACACTTATGCACCTGCACTTTATAAAGGAAATTTGCTGACCGAAGCAGAGCAAAATAGTATTGCCGAAAAGTTATCCTATTTTATAGGATTGCCAAAAGACTATATTTTAAAATCCAATTTAAGAATATTGATGCATCGTTTTCAAAAACAATTAATGTATGAAGAAGGTTTAGTTTTGGGAAGACTCGATGGCCGTTTTATGGGTGATGAAGGTGACAAAGTAGCAGAAGGGCCGCATTTGGGGGATGCTTCTGATTATCAAATTGGTTCAGCTTTTACGGCATCCTTAAACTATTATTACGCCAATAGCCTAAAGGTTAAAATGGACCGGCCTTACTTGACCAGCAATGACGAAATTGGAAACAAATGGCGATGGAAATCCGTGCCGGACGGTACCTATTGGGAACCGACTCCTGTAGATGTTGCCGACCAATTGGGAGAGACCATGAGGCGAAATACCTCTATGAAGGTCATGGTAGCAAATGGGTATTACGATTTGATTTGCCCGTTTTTTGATACTGAATATACCTTTTCCAGGCACAACATTGTTAGGGAACGCGTCAAATTATATTATTTTGAAGCTGGACATATGATGTATATTCACGAACCTGACTTTTTAAAATTGAATGCGGATATAAGGGACTTTCTTTCAAATTAAATGTACAGAAATGGTGTCATTTTTAAATAAACTGTTTTAAAACCTCAATCACATAATCCACTTCCTTTTTCGTATTGAATTTACTGAACGAAAACCTTACTGAAGGCCGTTTAAGATGTTCTTCATCCAAAATTTGAGACAGAACGTGCGAATTTTGACTGCTCCCACTTTGGCAAGCGCTTCCTCTGGAACAGGCAATCCCTTTTAAA
>JBDSFP010000045.1:0-3630 GCA_039919415.1 Aquaticitalea sp.
CGCTGTAATTTGTATAAAAGAGTAAGTGGCACTGGAAATTAGGAAATAAAGGGTCAACGGTAGAATTCCAAAAATGATAATAACGACTATGGAAAGTCTGTTAGTGGTCAGTGAGCCGTGCTTTAACCACAAAAGCTTGAGTTCTCTTCTACTTTGATACAGCCAACTGGCAAATATTTCGCCTAATCGTTCCATACTCTAAAGATAAGGATAAATGAAAGCAAAAGAAAGTCGAATTGTTGTACATATGTTGTACTGGTATAAAAAACAAAAGCCACTCAATTTCTCGAATGGCTTTGTCTCATTAAGCTCCTCCTCTTGGGCTCGAACCAAGGACCCTCTGATTAACAGTCAGATGCTCTAACCAACTGAGCTAAGGAGGAAGGTATATCACCTTTTTTGCGGTTGCAAATATATTGTATTTTTTAGTTTGAACAAATATATTTTTTGAAAATTATCTCTAATGGAAAATTGCCTTGAAAATGTCGTTGCCATTGGCAAACAAAACCAGGGCAATCAATATGAAAAACCCCACCATTTGGGCATGTTCCAAAAACTTTTCGGTTGGCTTACGCCCCGAGACCATTTCGTATAACAAAAACATGACGTGTCCACCATCCAAAGCTGGGATTGGCAATAAATTAAGCACTCCCAACATAATGGATAAGAATGCAGTGAGGATCCAGAAGGCTTCCCAACTCCAAACGGATGGGAAGATGTCAAAGATGGCCTTAAAACCACCTACGCCTTTGTAGGCCCCAGTGCTTGGGGTAAAAATAGCTTTCAATTGATCTCCATAAGAACTGACCGTTTTTGTAAACTTGTCCCAACCTGCTCCAAAGCTTTCGCCAAAGGTGTATTCTTTCGTAGTAATGTCGTAATAGCCCAATTCTGCAAATCGGTCATCATCATAGGCTGCCATGATTCCAAACTTTCCAGTAGTATCCAATTGAAGGTCTTTGGTCATGACTTCTTTCCCCCTTAAGATTTCCACTGGCACTGTGCTGTCTTTCAATCCTTTGGTCACTTCTTCCAACTGGTCGAAAAAGACAAGTGGCTTTCCGTTGATGGATTTGATGACGTCCCCCTTTTTTAGGCCTTTAGACTTATTCAAAGAAGAATCAGCTACTGCGCCTATCATAAATGGAATCCGTCTTTCAAAGAGGCCTCTTCTTTTAGATGCTGAACTGGACAGCTGTCCCAAAAAGTCCTCTGGAAGCGTAATTTGTTTTTCGACGCCTTCTCTCTCTACCACTACGGATTTGGCGTTGATTAAATGGGTTCCGATGTCAGAGGTGTTAATGATGGGATGTTCGTTGATGGAAAGAATCTTATCGCCTGTTTTGAATCCCAACTCTTTCAATAGTGGATTTTCAATCCAATAGCCGCCTTTTAAGCTTGCCACTGTCGTATCGGAATCGCCATAGGAAAAGGAAACAAAAACATAAATCACATAGGCCAAAATAAAGTTGACCGTCACACCACCCATCATGATAATGAGGCGTTGCCAAGTTGGTTTAGATCGAAACTCCCACGGTTGCGGTGGCTGAGCCATTTGTTCCTTGTCCATGCTCTCGTCACTCATTCCGGCAATTTTTACATAACCACCCAAAGGCAACCAACCGATTCCATAGACGGTTCCGCCGATTTTCTTTTTGAACAATGAATACTTAATATCAAAAAAAAGGTAGAATTTCTCAACGCGTGTCTTGAAGAATTTTGCTGGGATGAAATGCCCCATTTCATGCAGGACAATCAACAGCGATAAACTCAATAAAAATTGAGCAATTTTTATTACAAACTCCATGTATTTCTAAAAAAAAAATTATAAGCTGCAAAAGTAGTGTTTTAGCAGCATTTAATATATAAGTACTGACTTTATGGTTAATTTTTTAACAGGGATTTAGTAATCGTGCCTGTGTTTGTTTGGAATTGCACAAATAACATGCCAGTAGAAAGGTTTGAAACATCCATTATAGGATAAAACGTTCTTTGGCTCATCAATTGACCGAGTGCATTATAGAACCGAACTTCGCTGATTTGCATCGCCTCTGGTTTTTGAATATGGAGTGTTTGCGACACAGGATTTGGAAACATTAGAAATGGTTGATTGAATTCGGCTTCGTTGACATTCAATTCCACGGTATTGTCTCGTGAAATGATATCATGATTTGGATCGTAGATGACCTCAGTTACCGTAAAATTAACGGATTTGGTAAAAATTTCCTGATTCGTTGTATTATTGAGAACCACCTCCATGATTTCGCCTTGCGTGCCAACAATGCGCAACGGCACCGGAACTTCAAAAAAGGAAACGGAAGGGTCACTTTGGGTCTGGGAAATACGGATTTTTATTTCGTTGGCATTGGGCTGGTTCCATTCTACGCCATAGGAAGGATAACCTTGATTGTAAAGCCAGTCGTTGAAAAACTCGCTGAGATCCTGTCCACTTGCGGTTTCCATAATGCTTATAAAGTCTTCACTTTTGGCGTATCCATAGGCATGACTGGGGTCGTTCAAATAATTTTGACAGCCTTGAAAGAATACAGCATCACCCAATTTTTTTCGCAACATGTGAATCATCATTGCTCCTTTGTCATAACTCAATCGTCCACTAAAAATGCGGTTGACATTCAAGGTGTCGGTATCCGTTAAATAGACAGCGCCACTAGTGCCTACGGTCACAGAGTTTATGGTTTGCTGTTTCCAGTTATTAAAGGCTACTTCCCCGTCAAGATTCTCAATGGTGAGACCTGCAAGATAGGTCGCAAAGCCTTCGTTGAGCCAAATATCCTTCCAACTGCCACAAGTGACCTTGTCTCCAAACCATTGATGTCCCAATTCGTGTGCAATCAATCCTCTGCTCAAACCACCCATAAAAGAAACGGTAGTATGTTCCATACCTCCACCCCATCCAAATTGGGCATGTCCATATTTTTCATTGGCAAATGGATATTCTCCAAATAATGAGGTATATAGATTAATGATGTCAACCGTTATTGGTGTCTTGGTTTGAGCTGATACCAAATTTTCCGGATACACATAATTCACGATTGGAAATGGATTGCCATTATTTGGCACTTCGTGCGAATAGACAGAATAATTGGTCACGGCGATGGCAATGAGATAGGCTGGAATTGGATACTGATGCCTATAATGTGTGGTTTTATTTGGGCCATTGACGACTTGGCCTAATTCCAAACCATTGGAAACCGCCACATATTCGTCGCCATCAGGATTCAATCGAGGTGATGTGACATAGACATCGATAGCATCAACTTTATCATTCAAATCCTGTTTGCAAGGCCACCATGCTTTGGCTCCATAAGGTTCGGAAAGTGTCCATAATATCGGTTTTCCAAGATGCGTATTCACTTCAAAAGAACCAAAGCCAGAACTCACAGGATTGCCCGAGTAGGTGACGGTCAACGAATCCAAAATACCTGTATTTTGAGTTGTTGGCAAGGTAATGACCAGTTCTTCGTTCGAGTTTTGGGTATATGCCAATGAAGCGCCACGTTGCATCACTTGATATACGGTCATGTTGTTTGCTAAATCAAACGTGATTTGGTTCATGGGCGACTTAGCCTCAAAATAAGTGGTAACCTTCCCACCGATCTGTGCTTGGGT
>JBDSFP010000048.1:0-6263 GCA_039919415.1 Aquaticitalea sp.
GGTCAATCCTGAAGTCAATTGATATTTTTCATTCAACATGGTCTTATAACTCAAACCAAGATTGAAATTGATGCCACTTAAATCGGACCGGTTGTTTTCTTTGGACTGGTATTGCACCAATTCGTTATTTTCATCATATACAAGAGCAATTGAACTATTCTTGATGTTTCCAAAGTTGTAATTGGCATCCACGCCAATGCTAAATTTGTCGTTAATTTTATAACCTAGCCCAAAAAAAGCTCTGTTGACTCCACCTTCGCCTTTATATCGATTGGAAGTCAAACCATCGCTGTTTTTGGCTTCCAGTTTATAGCCGACGGAAGTGAAGGGCAATATCCCGAATCCAAATCCAAATTTTCCAGCTGGCACGGAAATAGCAAAGTAATCAAAACTTGTTGTGCTTGCTTTGTCACTGGCTGATTCGCTTCTTAAAGTTGTACTATTATAACTACCTCCAATGGCAAATTTTACAGGTCTACTTTCTTCATTGTATATCTTTAAATCCGGACCCACATAACTTGCCGGATTTCGTAAATTGACGTGTATGCTGTCCGTAAAGATACTCAAGCCTCCCATACTCCTATTTTCGACAGTTCCCTTGAACTTTAAGCTACCAATTCCGTAAAACGAATAAGGAGACGCTGTACCTTCTTGAGCATACGCTTGAAACGTAAAAGCAGCAATTAAAACTATTACAAGTTTTTTTATCATCAGTGAGAATTAAATTCTAATATAAAGTTCAAACCTTCCAAAAGAAAATTTGAGTTGGCAAATATGCTATTTTTTAATTGCTTTGACAAGAAAACGGCGTCGCCGCCTGTTAAAATAACTGTTAAATCTTCATATCTTTCTTGATATTCATCGATAACTCCATCCATTTCCTTCAAAATCCCGAAGACTACCCCAGAATGGATTGCCGTCACCGTGGAACCCCCAATAATCTGCATAGGCATTTCAGTATCCAATAACGGAAGATTGGCGGTTAACGTATTCAATGCTTTATATCGAAGCCTGATTCCCGGAGAAATGGAGCCTCCCAAATAGTCGTTTTTAGAATTGATGAAATCATAAGTAATACAAGTACCTGCATCGATGATGAGCACATTTTTTTTTGGGAATTTTTGAACGGAAGCACTTACCAGAGCAATCCTATCGACACCCAAAGTTTTAGGCGTTTTATATAAATTGTTAAAGGGAAGTTTGGTATCTCCACTTAAAACAAGAATTTCCAGATTATCCTTTATAACTTTAAGGACCGAGGTTTCCAATTTCCCTACTGAGGAAACAATGCCATGCTGGATTGTTTGATGATTTTCGGTGATTGTTTTGAAAGTTTTCAAGACATCTTCGACGTTCACATTCTTTTTTTCGATTAATCCATTGTTTTGAAAAACAGCAAATTTAACTAAGGTATTTCCAACGTCGATGATAAGGTTCATGTGCAAAATAAAAGCAGTAAAATTACAAAAAGGAATTTTTATATATTTTAGTTTTGTGAATAATAAAAATGAATATATATTTGCAACCTCATTTGAGCGACTGGTACCTTAGCTCAGTTGGTAGAGCAAAGGACTGAAAATCCTTGTGTCCCTGGTTCGATTCCTGGAGGTACCACAACTAAAGCCCGATTCTTGGAAATTGGGCTTTTTTGTTACCAAGATGGCACATTATCTATATATCCTTTTTAGTAAATTAAAAAAGACCTTCTACGTTGGAGAATCCCATGACGTCATCGAGCGCCTGGAGAAACATAACTCACATGCATACAATCCCAAAAGTTTTACAAAAATTACATCGGATTGGGAAATTGCCCTCAACTATAAGTGCCGAACAAAGGAAGATGCACTTTACCTCGAAAAATTCATAAAACGCATGAAAAGCAAAAAGTTCATTTTAAGAATGCTCGAAAATCCCGATATCCTATCGGACATCCTCAACAAGAAATGAGAAGTCCCTGGTTCCTCCGAGGCCTCGGAGCTGGAGGTACCACAACTAAAGCCCTGAAAACAAAATGTTTTCGGGGTTTTCTGTTTTTTGAGGTATTACAATAAGGATTCGCTAATAGTTGTTTTAAGCTATTTGAACATTCCCATATTGCAACAAAATTAGCATCAGCCCTAAAATTGATTCATAATTTAACCAAACAATTGAAGGCATCGGTTATTCCTGGTATGCATATAAAAAAACTCTTACCACATCATAAATTTTAATAATAAATTTTAGCAAATTCCTACCACCTCCTAGCTAGTGGCATCATTATCTAATTTATATTGTCTTCTCAATTGTAAATCATATTTTTTATAATATCCATTGAATAACTTAATTCAGTCGTTATAAGACTAAATGTAAATTCATTATATTTAAAGATCTAATTCAAATTAAATATAATGTTCAAAAAATTACTCATTTTGATACTGTTTTGCAGTACAAGTATTCAAGCACAAGATTATTTTTTAAAAAAATTTCATCCTTTTAACCCAACAATCCCCAGTCCTGAAGAATTTCTAGGTTATGGCATCGGCGAGCATCATACCCGACACGATTTGATTGTTGCTTATCTGACTAAATTGGCAGAAACATCCGATAGAGTTTCCATATATGAATATGGAAAAACATATGAGGGTCGTAAGTTGGTTATTTTGACAATTACGAGTCCGGAGAATTTAACTAATTTAGATAAATTAAAACAGCAGCATCTAGCCTTTAGCGATCCATCTCAAAATGTGTCAAATTATGATGAAGTTCCCATCTTTATTAATCTTGCCTATAATGTTCATGGAAATGAACCCTCTAGCTCAGAAGCGGCGTTACTAGCTGCCTATACCTTTGCCGCGTCCAATCATCCAGACATCTTAAAATACATCAAAAATTCTGTCATAATGATAGATCCAACCATCAATCCCGATGGACGTGATCGTCATGCTCAATGGGCAAATACCTATCAAGGCACACCTAATGTTTCTGATCCTCAAGATGCCGAACATAATGAATATTGGCCTGGCGGAAGAACCAATCATTATTGGTTTGATCTTAACCGTGATTGGCTTCTGGCGATAAACCCCGAAAGTCAGGGAAAGCTAAAATGGTATCACGAATGGTATCCAAATGTAGTGACCGATTTCCATGAAATGGGAAGTCAATCTAGCTATTTCTTCGAACCGATGAAGACCAATGCTTCTTTTGACCCGATTATGCCCAAAGAAAACTATGAAGACCTTAATACCATGTTCGGTGCCGAATTTGCCAAGGCATTGGACAGTATTGGTTCTTTTTACTTCACCAAAGAAGTTTTTGATGGCACCTACCCAGGGTATGGCTCTTCCTATCCTGATTTGCAGGGTGGATTGGGATTACTTTTTGAACAGGCGAGTTCACGGGGACATGAACAGACCACAGATTTCGGAAAAATTACGTTTCCCTTTACGATTCGAAATCAATATATTTCGAGTATTACAACTGTCAAGACTGCAGTAGCGAACAAAGCTTACATGCGAAAGTATCAGCAGGATTTCTTTAAAAGCGCCTTAACCAATTCCACTAAAAGTAAAATTCAAGGATATTCTTTCGGAGATGATTATGATCAGAATCGAACCAAAGCCTTCATAGATAAACTTTTATTGCACAAAGTTGAGGTGTACAAATCGGAAAATCGCTATGTAGTTCCAACCAAGCAAAAGCAATATCGAATGGTGCAAACCATGTTTGAAACCTATTCTAAATATCGTGACAGCGTTTACTATGACGCTTCTTCCTGGTCAGTCGCTAACTTTTACAATATGAAGTACGAACCCGTGACCAATCTTAAAATGGGCGAGAAAATAGAAAACACTGACAATTTAATAAGCGTTAACCCTGTTCAAAAATCGGATTATGCCTATGTCATAGATTGGGATGATTACAATGCTCCGGCAGTTCTTAACTACCTTCAAACAAATGATTTAGTGGTCTCTTCAGCTTTTAAACCTTTTACAGTAAAAATAGCTAACGGGTCAAAATCTCTTAATTATGGATCCTTGGTAGTACCAGTTTCACTTCAAAAGAAAAACATTCAAGAAGTATATGATTTGGTTCAAAAAGCACAGAATAAATACCAAGTACCCATGTACGCAGTTAATTCGGGCTTCAGCTTAAAAGGGGTTGATTTAGGCAGTAGTAACGTTAAACCTCTTAAAAAAGTAAAAGCTGCTATGCTTATAGGAGATGGCACTTCCTCCTCTGAAGCCGGCGAAGTTTGGCATTTATTGGATACCCGTATGAATATGCCCATAAGCAAAATACCTCTTCGCAATTTTAATCGTACCAATTTTGATAAGTATACCACTTTGGTCATGGTGTCTGGCAAATACAATTTTACCAAAAAGCAGCAGGAAGAAATTAAGGGTTGGGTAAGCAAAGGCAATACTTTAATAACTATTGGAACCGCTTCCAAATGGGCCATTGACTCAAAATTGGTCAAGGAAATCTTGACAAATAAAGAGAGGGATTCGTTGAAAAAAGATTCCATCAAGGTAGTTGATAGAAAACCCTACGTAAATTCCGGTGAAAACATAGGAAAGGAAAGTGTGGGGGGAATTATTATAAGGGTAGACTTAGATACTACCCATCCATTAGCCTTTGGATATCACGATAGCTCCATTCCTGTTTATAAGAACAATAATGTTTGGTTGGCACCGAGCAAAAACGAGTATGCAACAGTAGCAAAATATTCTAAAAATCCACATATCGACGGATTCATTACCAAAAAAAATATGGAAGAATATCTCAAACCCTCGGCTTCTTTGATTGTAAGCAAACTTGGCAGTGGTAGAGTGGTTTTATTTGCTGATAATCCAAATTTTAGGGGAAGTTGGTATGGTACGAATCGCCTATTCTTAAATGCTCTGTTTTTAGGTGATAAGATACAGATTCCTGACAGTTCGACAGAATTTGATTAGCCATAAGGCTGGTCGTTGAAATTAATGGATGATTTAAAAAACTTGAAAGCACATTAAGTTGAATTCATTTTCTAAATAACAATAAAAAAATAAATTTAGAAAATCGAAAAAAGATTCCGGCCTTCAGACTATAAAAAGTATATAAAATGGAAGTCCGGAATAAGAATGGATTGAAATCTTAAGCCATTATTAAAGAATTATAGATAAATCAAATTATATGAAAACAAAATCAGTTTTTTGCTCCTTAAGTCTTCTCCTCATCTTTGTGTGCCAGACGTTTTCACAATCCGCAAAAGGTGATGGGCCACATTCGCAATTGATTATTCGAGGAGTAATGCTGATAAATGGAAATGGAGCTCCTCCGCAAGGACCTATAGATATTGTGGTCGAGAAAAATATCATCAAAAAGATAGAAGTGGTGGGATATGACGGCGTACCAATTGATGAATCCAAAAGGCCCAAACTCCAGGCTGGTGGTAAAGAATTAGATTGTAACGGCATGTACCTGATGCCTGGTTTCATTGATATGCATGCACATATTGGAGGTGAGCCACAGGGCGCTGAGCCCGATTATGTTTTTAAGCTTTGGATGGCACACGGGGTCACTACAGTTCGCGAAGTTGGAGGTAGAAGCCCCGATTGGTCTCTAGACTTGAAACGCAAAAGTTCAAAGAATGAAATAGTTGCCCCACGCATCTTTAGCTATATTGTTTTTGGACAAACAAGTGACAAGTTCAATCCCCTCAATGATATTCCAATATCCACGCCTGAGCAAGCAAGAATATGGGTGCGTGAAAATGCTAAACAAGGAGCAGACGGCGTCAAGTTCTTTGGAGCAGAGCCAGAAATTATGACAGCGGCTTTAGATGAAAACAAAAAATTGGGATTAGGTTCTGCTTGCCACAATTCACAATTAAGTGTTGCTAGATGGAACGTTTTGAATTCCGCCAGAAGCGGATTAACCTCAATGGAGCATTGGTACGGCTTGCCAGAAGCACTTTTTGATGATCGTACAGTACAGAATTATCCCTTGGACTACAACTATCAGAATGAACAAGATCGCTTTGAAAATGCGGGAAAACTTTGGTCACAAGCAGCAAAACCCTATTCAATACATTGGGAAAAAGTAATGACCGAATTGCTTGACCTTGATTTCACGATAGACCCTACCTTCAATATTTATGAAGCAAGCAGGGATCTACATCGTGCCAGACGTGCCGAATGGCATGAGGAATATACTTTGCCCTCTCTTTGGGATTTCTATCAACCCAGTAAGATTTCTCATGGAAGTTACTGGCATGATTGGGGCACAGAACAAGAAGTAGCTTG
>JBDSFP010000123.1:0-10487 GCA_039919415.1 Aquaticitalea sp.
GGCGAATATAAAACTGCCATGTCACATTACAAAAGTGCTGTAGAGCTCGAAAAAACCATTTTCAACGATCGCAACCTGCAATATGTGAGCGACATTATCATCCAATATGAAAATGAAGCAAAAAACAATGAGATCAAGGCACTTGCCAGTGAAAATGAAATCGTGAAATCGAAATTGGAACGCAACCAGAAAATATTTTGGTTTACGCTGTTGGGTCTGATTATCCTTGCTGGAATTATTCTCGCTTTTAATAGAACCCAACAGTTAAAACAGGAAAAACAAATTCTAACCTTAGAGCAGGACATGTTGCGCAATCAAATGAACCCTCATTTTATTTTTAATTCCCTCAATTCCATCAAGCTATATATCATCAATAACGAAAAGGAAAATGCTGTTTATTACCTCAACAAATTTTCCAAATTCATTCGGAAGATTTTGATTGCCTCGACCGAAAAAGAGATGACCTTGGAAGACGAACTGGATACAATGAAATTATATATGAACATCGAAAACATTCGATTTTCAAATGAAATCGACTTTCAGGTGGAAGTCGATCGATCCATCAGCACGTCCAACATCAGAGTGCCATCATTGATATTGCAGCCCTTTTTGGAAAACGCTCTTTGGCATGGCCTTTCCTCAAAAAGCGACGACAAGCAGATCTTATTAAGGGTTTCAAAACCTTCAGAAGATCACATCACCATCACTATTACCGACAATGGTATTGGCAGAGAAGAAGCGGACAAAATAAACAGTGGTAAGCTGCTAAAACGGAAATCGGTTGGCATCGCCATCACCAAAGCGCGCTTGGCAAATTTCTCCAAAGCATTTTCCAGCGATTACAAAATAAACATTGAGGATCTGTATGACGATCAGGGCATAGCTTCTGGCACAAAGGTAATCGTGAACATTCCCATTCGTACCAATGTGTTGAAAATTGCTTAATCATAAAAAAACTGCAGCCTCGAGGTGAACCAGAGTTGCAGCTTTTCCGAAATTGGCTTGGTTATATTCGATACTTATTGTTTTCCAAATAAGGAAGACTTATAATCGGAAGTTTTAATAGAAAAATCTGTTTTGTCAAGCGCGATACAAGTCATCGTCATATCATTTTTGGGTTTTAGTTTGTCCTTGTAAATGAGTTCCATCATCAACCCATTTTCCATTTGTTTCATCCAATCTGCATTGAAACCCTTTGGCATGTTTTTGCTATTGGCTTCCCACATTTTGTTAAAAGTGACTGGTGCATTTTCTGCAATATAAAAAGTCATCTCATGTTCGTCATTATCAGACAAAAACCCCTGACATTCAAAACCCAAAACGGTCTTCTTTCCAATTTTTTTGATGTTGAAATCCTTATTGGATTCGGAAGCATCATTTACAATATCCTTCATATTCATAGAGGAAGTTTGCACCATTTTTTTGCCCATCATATCCATGAACATTGCATTGATATTTAATGCATTGTCCATCACTAAGAACATATCGCCTTGCTGGGTTTTCATTTGATCCATTTTAAACCCAAAATAATCTGTCCCTTTTTTCAGATAATAATCCATTACCATGTCATTTTTTTGGGAGGACATTTTAAGTTTGTAATTATAGTCGAATGTATAAGTGGCAGGGAGATCTACTTTTTTTGAATTTGGACTTTGTGCAAGAATCTGTAGAGAAATAAAACAAACTGTGAAGCACACAATGGAAAATTTTAGAGATTTTAACGGCATGACAAATTAAGTATAAGTTATTCTACAAAAAATCAATGTGAATTTAAAACTAAAATGCTAAATATCAAAGACGTATTGTATGAATGGTTGTTAAAAGTGTATGGTTGGAAATGTAAGTCAAGGGTTTCTGTCTTGGCTCTTAGCTCTTAGCTCTTAGCTCTTAGCTCTTAGCTCAATAAAAAAATTGAAATGAAAATCAACTATATTTTTCCGCAACTTTTTCAAGTTCCATATACCAATCCTCACCAAATTTCCGGATCAATGCCTGTTTCACAAATTTATATACTGGGACTTGCAGTTCCTTACCAAGGATGCAGGCATCATCGCATATTTCCCATTTGTGGTAATTGACTGCAGAAAATTCCGTGTAATCCTTGACTCTGATGGGATACAAATGGCAGGACACAGGTTTTTTCCAATCTATCACGCCTTGATTGTAAGCTTCCTCGATGGCACAAAGTGCAGTCCCTTTTTTATCAAAAAAAACATAGGCACAATCGGCTCCATCAATTAAAGGAGTTTCGTGTTCGCCAAAATCATTCGTCGTAAAGGAGCCCTGTGCTTCAATGGCTGCAATACCTTGCTTGCGCAAAAATGGTTTGACTTTTGGATAAATGCTTTGGAGAATTTTAGTTTCCTCCAATTCCAAAGGTGCGCCAGCATCGCCATCCACGCAGCACGCACCTTTGCATGCCGAAAGGTTGCAAATAAAATCCTTTTGGATGATGTCTTCAGAGACAATGGTCTTTCCGAGTTGGAACATGATACAAAATTAAAGGTAAATTTAAGATTAAAAAACTATCCCTCTAAAATAGCGTGATTAGTTCAACTAACTATTTTGCGAAAAAGAAACAAATCCTGTTACACTAACTTAACTATTATTTAACGCTCAAAATCAGGAATATTGACCTACTTTTGCAAAAAATTTAAGGAGTCTGGTTATGGAACTCAATTTTAAGGAAATCTTTACGGCATTCATGGTTCTTTTTGCTGTCATTGACATTATTGGCAATATCCCTATTGTCATCGATCTGCGCAAAAAATTTGGACATATCGAAAGTGGGAAAGCGGCCATTATCACAGGAGGGATTCTGGTTTTATTCTTGTTTTTGGGGCAGAATATTTTATCATTAATTGGTATTGACATCAATTCCTTTGCCGTAGCAGGTGCCTTTATTTTGTTTTTCATTGCGTTGGAGATGACACTGGGAATTACCCTATATAAACACGATGAAACTACAAGCATCACTGCAACGGTCTTTCCATTGGCATTCCCGCTTATTGCAGGCCCGGGAAGTTTGACTACTCTGCTTTCCTTACGGGCAGAATATTCTGTGGAAAATATCATTGTGGCAGTTTTATTGAATGTTGTTGTTATCTTTATAGTATTAAAGACCTCGGCACGGATTGAACGTTTTCTTGGGCCAAGCGGCATCAATGTCATCCGAAAGGTGTTTGGTGTGATTTTATTGGCCATTGCGGTCAAATTATTTGCCCACAACATCAAGGCTTTGTTTGAGTTGTCTTAACCAAAACCATAGTTTTAAATGAAACATTTTTGTTTAATCATAAATAACACAGCAGAATGTCTATGAGGATGTTCTATGTGTCCTTTAGAAATTATTTAATATACACATGAAAATCTTAACCATAATTTTATCAATCATCGCTTTGGGACTTATTGTTTTCAATGCTACCAAACTCGATTTTGACGCTCTTTTTGAAGGCGAAAGCATGATTGCGGTAAGCGTGATATTGGCTTCCTTATGTGTCATTATTTTATTGCAGATCTTAAGGACTTCCAAACGGATTGAAGAACTTTCAAAACAAAAAAATTAATGTTTGACGCATTGATTGTTGGGGGAGGTGCGGCTGGGCTGTCTTGTGCCTTGATACTTGGTTCTGCCAAAGACAAATCGTTTGCACAGGACAAAAAAATTGGAATTGTCGTCCACCAAAGAACGTCGCATCTGCAAACCGCTCTTTTTAATAATGTATTGGGATTAGCACCAGGAACGACTGGTACCTCGATTTTAGAAAGTGGGAAAGCACAATTGAAACAATTGTATCCTCATGTCGTTCAAATCGATTATGAAAAGGTTACTGAAATCCTAAAAACCTCTGATGGATTTACTGTGGTTACCAACAAATCCACCTATTACTCAAAAGTTGTAGTAGTTGCAGTGGGCTACACCAATCTCATCAACATCAAGGGTTTGGAAGCTTATATTGAACCGCATCCCAGAGCCATTGCAACAAAAGAACGTATTTGGTTGAAAAATGATCATCAACTTATCGAAGAAGGTCTGTATGTAGCTGGAACTTTGGCTGGCTGGAGAAGTCAATTCGCCATTGCAAGTGGTAGCGGTGCCCAAGTGGCGACCGATATTTTGACACTTTGGAACGATGGCATGGATGTGCAAGTGCACGATAAAGTTTAATACCTATTCTCCCTTGCTCAACTTCACAACCTCCTCAATCATATCATCTGTGGAATTCATGATTTCCTGTGAGGCTTCCTTCACAAACAACTGTTCTGCCAAAGCGGCTTTGATGAGTTGTTTGACTTCAGCATTGTAAGCCACGAAGGTAATCTGAACACGTTCTTTATGACTCAAATATTCCTGAAAATGAACTACAATATCATCACTTACCTCAAAATTCTTGATGAAATCATTTTGGGCGATACCGTTAAACGCCAATCGATCTTTATCCAATTCCTCAAAAACGAAATAGCTGATATAGCCTCTATTCTGAATATAATTAAGGGTTTCATTTTGGACGCTGGTATCCAAAGGCACAAAAATATCCGGAATGATGCCTCCTCCTCCGTATACAACCTTGCCTTTTGGAGTGGTATATTTCAATGAGTCCGCAACTCTGATCTGCGATTCGTCATTCAACTCATCACTACTTAAGCGTTTGTAATAATCATTGTAGTATTCATCGCTTTTACCATTGACATATGGACGTTGTATGGAACGGCCAGTCGGTGTATAATAGCGCGACACCGTCAAACGTACTGCGCTTCCGTCGCCCAGAGACATTTCTCGTTGTACCAATCCCTTTCCATAACTGCGACGACCAACAATAGTTCCCTTATCATTATCCTGTAGGGCTCCTGCCACGATCTCGCTTGCAGATGCCGAATTTTCGTTGATCATAATAAACACCTCACCTTCTTCAAAATCACCTTTGCGGGTGGCATAACTTTTTTCGATTTTACCGGATTTGTTTTTTGTGAACAAAATAAGCTTGTCATCTTCCAGAAACTCGTCCACAATTTGTTCCGCAATCCCTAAAAATCCACCTGGATTATCGCGCAAGTCCAATGCCAATTTAGTGGCGCCTTCTGCTTGCAATCGATCCAGTGCTTTTTTGAATTCTTTATAGGTCGATTCCGCAAAACGATTGATTCTAATATAGCCCAAATCGGGCGTCAACATATACGACGCATCCACACTACTGATGGGAATATCCGCTCTTTTGACTGTGAAATCAAGCAGTTTATGTTCACTTTTACGATAGACTTTCAATTTTAATTTGGTGTCCTTTTCTCCTTTAAGTTTCGCTATAACGTCATCATTGCTCCATTGTCTGCCAAAAATCGAATCGCCATCGACCATGATAATTCGGTCGCCACTTTTGATGCCTGCTTTTTCACTGGGCCCACCTTCGATAGGTCTGATTACGGTGACGGTATCATGATAAGTGTAAAAATTGACACCAATGCCCACAAAATCGCCTTTCATATTCTCCGTGACTCGTTGCATCTCATTTTTGGGAATATAAGTGGAGTGTGGATCTAGATTATTCAAAATTCCATTGACGGTGACATCCACAATACTGTCGGTGTTAACATCATCGACATATTCATAATCGATGTAATCTATGAGCCTGTTGAGTTTGTCCTTCTTGCTGTTGGACGTAAACAAACGGTCGGATGTATCGGTAAAATTTAGTTTTCCACCAATATAAACGCCAATCGCAATAGCGAAACCAACAATCAGCGGGATGTATTTTTTACTAAATTTCATTCTGCGTTTAAATCTTCTATGAGTTGCAATTCGATACCTGCCTTTTCCAAAAATTGCAAACCCGAATTATCCTTATAACCTTCGCGATACACAACTCGCACAATACCTGCCTGATGTATCAATTTACTGCATTCCCTGCACGGAGACATGGTTAAATAAAGCGTTGCTCCTTTACAGGATTGTGTGGAAGAAGCCACTTTTAAAATCGCATTGGCCTCGGCATGGAGCACGTACCATTTGGTATAGCCATCTTCATCTTCACAATAATTTTCAAATCCGCTGGGTGTTCCATTATAACCATCGGAAATAATCATTCTATCCTTCACTATAATCGCACCCACCTGCTTGCGCTTGCAGTGCGACAGCTTTCCCCATTCCTGCGCCATTCTCAAATAAGCCTTATCGTATCGTAATTGTTTTTTTTTTGGCATTTAATGTTTTTAAATAGTTGGGCGTCTGCCTGCCGGCAGGCAGGTTACCCTTTTTAAACCTACAAGGTTTTTAACCTCGAAACTTCGGGGCTTGCAGGTCTCGGGTCAGGCTGTCCGCTATACCTGCCTGCCGACAGGCAGGTCATTTTGGGCTTTTTGAAAAAACCCAAAAAGGATGTCGCTTCCATCCTTAACGCAAACCTACAACGAATATAGGAGGTTCGGGATATAATTTGCATAATTTAGAGTTAAATTTTTTTGGAGCAAATACCACACCTTTAAGCAAATAACTTACTTTGAAGAAGCATTGGAATGACCAATCCGACCACAATGGCCGAAAGTACCACAATCCAATCGCGTTTGGAAAACCTAAAGAGCGTTTGGCACAAAAAGCCAAGAAACAACACCACAAATACAATGATGACCTGCGCCAGCTCAATACCAAGCGCAAACTCAACGAGTGGCAACAACTTGCTATCAGACCTGCCCACAAACATTGTAAATTCCCTGGCAAAACCAAGGCCGTGTATAAGTCCAAAAAACAGCGTTGATAAAAATAGGATTCCGACTTTTTCTGAAGCGGCTTTTTTTCCTGCCGTAAACACATTGTACAATGCCACAATCAAAATGGTAATTGGTATCAGGAATTCAACCAGTTTTGCATCGACACTCACAATGCCATAGACTGCCAAAACGAGTGAAAGTGTGTGTCCGAATGTAAACATGGTGACCAACAGCAAAACCCGCTTCCAATCCTTGAACATATAAGGCACAGTAAGTACCAATAAGAATAGTACATGGTCGTAGGCCTTGATATCCAATACGTGGTTCATGCCATACTGAAGGTTAAACCAAAAGTTGTCGAGCATATGTTTATTGTTTGGGTGGCTTCAAAGGTACGAGGAAACTGAAAATCAACAAAATAAAATTTTGGTAAAGCGATTGTTAAAACCACGAGGCTTTTTTATGATAAAAAACATAAAACACAACATATTTCCCGAACCACTTTGCAACCCTTGCGCAAGGTCAACGCAAAGTACGCAATGAAAAAATACACTCTTCAAACTTTGAAACCTTAAGCTTGAAACCTTTTTCAGGCTTTCCGATGCGGCAACAAGGGTGGTGGTTCGCCATTAAAGGGATTCCATCTACCAATGGTCTTTGCCTCCATTCCTGCTGCATTGATGACTGCTCTGTCTCCATAGCGTTCACGCATTTTGTCTATGGCTTCACTTAAATTGAGATATTTTGTGTCGTACTCAAACAAGTGAACTTGATGGCCACCTTCTACCAAATGGCTGAATCTGACACCAATCAATCGTACCAATAAGCGACGATTGTATAGTTTTTCAAACAAACTCAAAACCACAGGTATAAGGCTTTGGTCTAAAGAACTGTATGGAATGCGTTGTTGTTGCGTATAGGTCTGGAAATCGGAATATCGGATTTTAAAGGTCACACAGGCCGTCAATTTGTGACCACGACGCAATTGGTAGGCCAAGTTTTCTGCCATGGCAATGACGAGGCCTTTCAATTTTGAGACATCCGTGGTGTCTATATTAAAAGTGCGTTCCGTGGAAATCGATTTTCGCTCATGATATTGTATCACAGGACTGTTATCTATACCATTGGCTTTGTTCCAGATGCTCAACCCGTTTTTCCCGAGCACCTTATACATCAGTTCCATTGGCATTTCCTGAACGGTCTTGATTTGTTTGATGCCCAAATCGCACAGTGATTTATATGTAACATCGCCAACCATTGGGATTTTTCTGACGGACAAAGGTGCCAAAAATGGCTTTTCGCTATCTTTTGGAATCCGGATTTCATTGTTGGGCTTTGCTTCGCCAGTTGCAATTTTTGAGACAGTCTTATTGACTGACAAGCCAAAGGAAATGGGCAGTCCGGTTTCACGAATGATGCGTTGGCGCAATTCGGAAGCCAATTTATGACACCCGAAAAATTTGTCCATTCCGGTCAAATCGATATAAAATTCGTCAATGGAGGATTTTTCGTATAACGGAACGGTGTCTTTAATGACTTCTGTTACATTTTGGGAAAATTTGGTGTAAGTGCCTGCATCACCACGTAGCACAATGGCTTCAGGACACAATTGTTTTGCCATTCGCATGGGCATTGCGGAATGTACGCCAAATTTGCGCGCCTCATAACTACAGGATGCCACCACGCCTCTATCGCTTGTGCCACCAATAAGTACAGGCTTTCCGATGAGGCGACTGTCGAGCAAGCGCTCGCAGGACACAAAGAAAGTGTCCAAATCCATGTGTACTATAGAACGTTCGTAGGACATGTTTTATAAAAGAATCAAGAGCTAAAAATCAAGAATTGTAATCTTCCCTAAAGATAGTTGACCTTTTTTAATTAATCAAATTTTACCGAATATTCATCCACCACTTCCAGTTCTGTTCTGAAAGAAAGCACTTTGTCTGCAAAATGTTTTAAAGCTTCAGCCCTTAAAGCATCTGCATAGGTTGAATAATAGCGTTCCAGATCTTCGCGCGATTTTGCTCGATATTGCACCGAATAGGTTGCATCCTGGTCTTCATCTACCACAACTTTTGTCAATTTGGCCTCTATAAAACAGCCTGTTGCCAACACTTGTGGAATGTGTTCCTTGATCCACAACAACCATTGGTCATGGACGCTTTTGTCAACAGTTGAAGTGACGTTGTATATAATCATTCTAGGTGTTTTAAAATTTCAAATTTCAAGCACCAAATTCCAATTGACTATGCTTTTGGTAATTTGGAATTTGACTTTTTATTTTTGCCCTTCAAAAGGTTTTTGCAAATAACATCAGTTCTTTGCCGTCATCAAAAGGTTTTATTCTTTTTTCGTAGGTCAATCCCAACTTTTCAAGTAATTTGATGGAATTGCTATTGGTTTGCGTTGTGATGGCGATGACTCTTTGCAATTTCAGTTTCTGTTCGGCGAATTTCATGATTTCCAAAGACGCCTCCATTCCGAAGCCTTGGCGTTCATACTCGGGCAGCATTGCAAATCCGATATCGACATCCTCAAATTGTTCACGTTTTACGAGTCCGCAAATACCAATGATTTTATTGTTTTTTGCTTTGAGCAATACTTTATAAAATCCAAATCCCGATTCTTTATAGCTTTTTAAAATACCATTCTTGAGATAAGTTTCGGCTTCTTCAACGGTTTTGACCTTTCTATCGCCAATGTGTTTCAGCCAATTGGGTGTGTTCAGCAATTCCAACATAAATGGTGCATCTTTCAAAGTCATTTTGGCAATCAGAAGTCGGTTGGTTTGGGCGATAATCATAAGTTAAAAAAAAGAGCCACGAATTCATGAATATTTTTTGATTTTATTACTGCAATCTGCGACTAAACACTGCCAACTAATTTATCGCATCCCCACGCAACATCCTAAATTTCTTGCGTGCTTCCACAAAATAAATGCTGTCCTGGTGCTTAAAGATTATCTGTTCGTAAAGGTCTTTTGCTTTTTCAGGTTGTGCCAATTGGTTGTTGTACAACTCTGCCAAAAAATACAGGGCATCATCTGCAAGGATGCCGTCTCCATATTTGCTGATAATAGATTGATAATTAACGATTGCATTGTCAAATTGCTTTTTCTGTTCGAATAATTTTGCCTGTTTCAATAGGGCTTGGACTTCGATGCTTTCGCCCTTATGTTCGATCAAAATTTTGTCCAATAAGGTTATAGCTTCATCCGTTCGATTTTGAAATGCCATCAAATCAGCTTTGGCGTATAATTTTAATGCCACATGTAGCGAATCATCATATTTATTGTCGGAAATGAGAAGCTTTAGATCCAAGGCATCATTGGCGATGAGTTGCGAAGTTGAAGCTTTCAAAATTTTTAGCTGTGATTCCGCCCAATCAAAATCGCCTTTGTAATAACTGGTTTTTGCCACTTTAAACCGTGCTTCCTGTGAAATGGTACTGTTTTTTAGATTGGCCTGGATCTGGGAATAATAAATGAGTGCTTCATTGAATTTTTCCTCAAGCACCAAAATATCGCCCAATTTTAATTTAACACTTGCTTGTTGAAAAGGAGACAGATTAAGCTCCAAGCTTTTCTTCAAAAAGTCGCTTGCTTCTTGAGGTTTTTTAAGATAAAACGCCAAAAAATCGGCGTAAGCTATTTGCAGTGACAGGGTTTGTTCAAAAGTGCCATACTGCTTGAAGAGTTCCAAATATTTTTTATGGATGGTATCAAAATCCTTTTCATTGGTGGTGGCGACTTCGATATCCAAAAGATATTGATTTGCCAAGAGTTTGGT
>JBDSFP010000092.1:0-8196 GCA_039919415.1 Aquaticitalea sp.
AAACCACTTCAAGATAAAATCCACAATTTTGAAAAACGCGTCGAAGAAACCAACAAAGAAGACATCACTCGTACAGCGGACTTAAGACGACAGATTTTAGGTCTTAAGGAACTGAATGAGCAAATGAGTAAAGAGACCACCAACCTTACGAAAGCACTTAAAGGCGACACCAAAATGCAGGGAAATTGGGGGGAGCTGGTCTTGGAGCGCGTTCTGGAACGAAGTGGACTCCAAAAAGACAGTGAATATTTTGTGCAGCAAAGTTTTACCAATGACGACGGTAGGCGTGTAATGCCAGATATCATTATCCATTTGCCTGGAAATAAAAAATTGGTAGTCGATTCCAAAGTGTCTCTCGTAGCTTATGAACGCTACATCAATGAAGCTGAAGACCATGTAAAACCAGTACATCTTAAGAATCATATTCTTTCGGTCAGAAAACGTGTCAGCGAATTGAGCGACAAAAATTATCATCAGCTCTACGAAATGGAAAGCCCTGATTTTGTGCTGTTGTTCATTCCCATCGAATCGGCATTTGCCATTGCTTCCATGGAATATCCAGCGCTATATTCGGATGCTTTTGAGAAAAATATCATTATCGTCACCCCTACCACCTTGCTTGCAGTTTTAAAAACCATCGATACGATGTGGCAAAACGAGAAACAAAAGGCAAATGCGATTGAAATTGCCACCCAGGCCGGAAGACTTTACGATTCGTTTGTCAATCTGACTGAAGAATTGATCAAGGTCGGAAATCAAATTGGAACAGTTCAAAAATCATATGAAAGTGCGATGGTGAAACTTACTGGAAGAGGCAACCTTATCAGTCGTGTTGAGAACCTAAAGGTATTGGGTGCCAAAGCCAGCAAGGAGCAAAATGAAAAATTGTTGAAAAGAGCTACTGATGCTGATTAACATCCAAAAAATAAATCTAAATTTTTAAATACTAATATTATGAAATTTTTAATGAAAATTCTTGTTGGAGTTCTTTTGTTGGTCATCGGTGTTTTTTGCCTTGCCTATTTTGTGCATTATAGTGAAGGTGTTAGGGCCGGCGAGTTGGTTAAGTTTAGCCATAAAGGCGTCATTTTCAAAACGTGGGAAGGTGAGATAAGTCAAGGCGTATCTCAAGCACAATTGTTTGAATTTTCGGTTGAGGGTGGTGAGAAAGAAGTACGGAATGATCTTGCGGATTTTCAAGGCAAATATGTTAAACTTCATTATTATGAACGTTTCGTTAAGCTCTTTTGGCTAGGTGACACCAAATATTTTATTACCAAGGTTGAAGAAGATGTTGAACGAAACAATAGGCGCTTCTGATAGATGAAAAGTTACAAAACTGTTGACGCTTCACGAATTACAATTTCTGAATTGATGCAACCGTCCCATTCCAATTTCAACGGAAAAATCCATGGTGGTTACATCCTTAATTTAATGGATCAAATTGCTTTTGCCTGTGCATCCAAACATTCTGAAACATACTGTGTTACTGCTTCGGTGGATACGGTCGATTTTTTAAAACCCATCGAAATCGGGGAATTGATTACCATGAAAGCTTCCGTCAATTTTGTTGGCAACACGTCCATGGTCATTGGCATTCGGGTGATTGCCGAAAACATTAGAAACGGAAGTGTTAAGCATTGCAATTCCTCCTATTTTACAATGGTTGCTAAGGACGATCATGGCAATTCCATCGATGTTCCCGGACTGATCCTGAATGATGAACAAGGATTAAAACGCTTTCTTAAAACATTGAAACGTATCGAAACGAAACAGTCGAGAAGAGCGGAATTTGATAAGGAAGACTTTTCTGCTAAAAATTATCTGCATCTGCTCAAAGATTATAAAGTGAGAATTGAATATCCTGGTAAATTATGATTAATTCAGTAATTTTTTGATATTCCGTAAATAAGGAATATATTTGATTATTCCGTAAATAAGGAATATTTTAAATTATTCCGTAAAAAAGGAATATATTTGATTATTCCGTAAATAAGGAATATTAATTATTTAATTATGGCAACGACTACAAGCGTTATAACTGGAGATATTATGAAATCCCGCAACAAAGACACCAAAATATGGACTGACCAGTTAAAAAAGTGTTTCACTTTTTTGGTTGACGATCCAAAATATTGGGAAATTTACAGAGGCGACAGTTTCCAAATTGAACTAAAGGATATTCAACAAAGTTATTGGGCCGCGATTTATATCAAAGCCTGCATCAAATCGATAAAAGGCTTGGATGTACGATTGGCATTAGGGATTGGTAACAAAACATATAATGGCAAAAAAGTCACGGAATCCAATGGAGAGGCGTTTCAGTTTTCTGGTGAAACCTTGGAAACCCTGAAAAAATTGAACCAAAATCTACGAATCAAAACCAAAGATGCAGAATTGGACCAAGAGCTCAATCTTTATTTTAAGTTGGCATTGATATCCATGAACAATTGGACTGTCAATTCTGCCGAAATGATAAAACTGACATTGGAATATCCAAAAGCGCTCCAACAGGACTTGGCAGAAAAAATTGGAATCAACCAAAATGCAGTAAGCAAACGGCAAAAACGTGCTTCGTTGGATGAGATTTTGGAATTGGACCTTATGTATCGAAAAAAAATAAAACCACTCTTATAATGTTACTCATTCAACTGTTCTTGGCGCACCTCATTGGCGATTTTTTTCTTCAATCCCAAAAATGGGTGAACGAAAAAGAGCAAAAGAAATTAAAATCCCCCAAATTTTATGTTCACATTGCTATACACATTGCTCTTTTATTCCTCCTGACATGGGATGTGACACTTTGGCCAATGCTTCTTATTATTGGGTTCTCCCATTTAATTATTGATGCCTTCAAATTGACCTTACAAACTGAAAAGACCAAACGCTTATTGTTTTTTGTAGACCAATTATTGCACATCGTGGTAATTCTGCTCGTTTATTATTTCTATTTTCAATCAGATTTTTCCATCAAGAACTATTTTACCGAACAACATCTATTGCTAATAACCTGTGTTTCATTTTTGACCCTTCCGGTCTCCATCATCATGAGAACTATTTTTCTCAAATGGGATATTTCCACTTTGACCGAAGGTAACGAATCGCTTGAGGATGCAGGAAAATATATCGGGATTCTGGAACGTGTTTTGGTCTTTACCTTTGTGATTTTAGGCCATTGGGAAGCCGTTGGATTTTTGATTACAGCAAAATCGGTATTTCGCTTTGGGGATTTAAAAGAATCAAAACATCGAAAACTTACAGAATATATTTTGATAGGCACTCTCATCAGTTTTGGGATTGCCATCCTAACAGGCTTATTGTACCAATATTTGCTTAGTCTTCTTTAGCTATCTGAATTTATTACTTGAAAAACCTCACATTCAACGAAATACCGATTACTTATTCAAGTACATTTTACGTCGCGAATACAGATTATAGAATTCATCATCCTTTAAACTGTCGATAAACAGAATACTTTCGCCTGTACTTTTCATTTCAGGACCTAGTTTTTTATTGACATTGTGGAATTTGTTGAATGAAAAAACTGGCTGCTTGATGGCAAAACCTTCCAATTGAGGATTGAAGTTAAAATCGGTCACTTTCTTTTCTCCGAGCATGACTTTGGTCGCGTAATTTACATACGGTTCCTTGTAAGCCTTTGCAATAAAAGGAACTGTACGGGACGCTCTTGGGTTGGCTTCAATAATATAAACCATATCATCTTTTATGGCAAATTGAATATTGATCAGACCAACTGTATTTAAAGCCAAGGCAATCTTTTTAGTGTGATCTTTAATCTGTTGCATGACGAATTCCCCCAAATTAAAAGGAGGAAGCGTGGCATTACTATCGCCTGAATGGATGCCACAAGGTTCTATATGTTCCATGATACCGATGATGTACACATTTTCCCCATCACAAATCGCATCGGCTTCGGCCTCAATGGCACCATCGAGATAATGATCCAACAATAATTTATTGTTTGGCATGCCTCTAAGCAAATCGACGACGTGTTCTTCCAATTCCTTTTTGTTGATGACAATTTTCATGCCCTGTCCACCAAGAACGTAGGAAGGGCGCACGAGCAGTGGAAAATCCAATTTGTCTGAAACTGCTAAGGCTTCATCTGCAGTTGTAGCGACATCAAATTCGGGATAGGGAATGTTATTTTCCTGCAATAATTTTGAAAAACTGCCTCTGTCTTCTGCCAAGTCAAGTGACTCAAAAGTTGTTCCGATAATTTTAATGCCGTAACGATCTAATTTTTCCGCCAATTTCAAAGCCGTCTGTCCTCCCAATTGCACAATGACGCCTTCGGGTTTTTCGTGACGAATGATGTCGTAGATATGTTCCCAAAAAACAGGTTCAAAATACAGTTTGTCTGCAATGTCAAAATCCGTGGAAACGGTTTCAGGGTTACAGTTGATCATAATGGTTTCATAACCACATTCCGAAGCTGCCAAAACCCCATGGACACAACAATAATCGAATTCAATTCCTTGACCGATTCGATTTGGGCCGGAACCTAAAACAATGACTTTCTTCTTATCGCTAACAATAGATTCATTCGCCGATTCCCTCTTTCCATCTGATGATTCAACCTCATTTTCAAAAGTTGAGTAATAATAAGGTGTCTGCGCTTTAAACTCCGCAGCACAGGTATCCACCAATTTGTACACACGTTTGATGTTGAATTCATCACGTTTTTTATACACTTGACTTTCCAAGCATCCCAACATGTGGGCTATCTGTCGGTCTCCATATCCCTTTTGTTTGGCTTCGAGCAATAAATCCCGTTCGATGGTATCAATCTTATATTTTGAAATTTCTCTTTCAAGATAATATAACTCTTCATACTGCCTTAAAATCCACATATCGATTTTTGTGATTTCATGAATGCGGCTTAAGGGAATTCCCATTTGTATGGCGTCATAGATTACAAACACTCGATCCCAACTTGCAAAAGTTAATTTTTCAATGATCTGGTCGTAATCTTTGTAGCCCTTGCCATCTGCTCCCAATCCATTTCGTTTGATTTCCAAAGATTGGGTGGCTTTGTGCAATGCTTCCTGAAATGAACGACCAATTGCCATTACCTCCCCGACTGATTTCATTTGAAGTCCGAGCGTTCGGTCAGAACCTTCGAATTTATCAAAGTTCCAACGAGGAATTTTCACTACGACATAATCCAAGGTCGGTTCAAATAGGGCTGATGTTGACTTCGTGATTTGATTGCTTAATTCATCCAAATTGTAACCTATTGCCAATTTTGACGCAATTTTCGCGATGGGATATCCCGTTGCTTTACTCGCAAGTGCCGACGAACGTGAAACACGAGGATTGATTTCAATGGCGATAATATCTTCCCTTTCATCAGGGCTTACGGCAAATTGCACATTGCAACCTCCAGCAAAATCACCAATGCTACGCATCATGTGGATGGCCATGTCCCGCATTCTTTGATACGTTGTATCAGATAAAGTCATCGCCGGGGCAACTGTGATGGAATCGCCTGTATGGATGCCCATTGGATCCATATTTTCGATGGTACAGATGATGACAACGTTGTCGTTTTTGTCACGTAACAATTCCAATTCGTATTCTTTCCAACCGATCAAAGCTTTATCGATCATGACTTCATGAATGGGCGAAACTTCAAGCCCACGAGTCAACAATTCATCAAATTGTTCTTTGGTATGAACGAATGATGCACCTTCACCACCTAAGGTATAAGAAGCTCTAATCACTAAAGGAAAACCAAATTCCTGGGCAATTTCCTTACCTTTTAAATAGGAATTGGCTGTTGCTTGTGGCGCCATTGGAATGCCAATTTTAAGCATCAATTCCCTGAATTTTTCTCTGTCTTCTGTGACATTAATTGCGTCAATATCAACACCAATGATTTTTATTCCAAAATCATCCCAAATACCTTTTTCTCCTGCTTCTATACAAAGGTTCAAGGCAGTTTGCCCGCCCATAGTTGGCAAAACGGCATCTATTTGGGGATGTTCCTTTAGAATTTTTATAAGTGATTTAGTCGTCAATGGCAATAGATAAACATGATCTGCCATCGTTGGATCTGTCATGATGGTTGCAGGGTTGGAATTGATCAGAATTGTCTCAATGCCATCTTCACGAAGCGAGCGTAATGCTTGGGTCCCTGAATAATCAAATTCGCAGGCCTGGCCAATGATGATGGGTCCGGATCCAATAATCAGTACAGAGTGGATGTTTTTATTCTTTGGCATTTTTTGAGTTATGAGAGTTGAGGGTTCAAAGTTTCTTTAAAAAATGTAAAATTTAAGAATTTTAATTTTTTGTTCTTTAGATTTTTTAGATTTAAAATATCCACAAAAATAAGTCTCGCGAGGATATAAAAAAAGGTGTTACACCGAAGTAACACCTTTAAATATAAACAATTGTCATTCATTATTTTTTATGTCTTGATTCTGAAGATACAGACAGTTTTTTTCTTCCTTTTGCTCTTCTACGTGCAAGGACTTTTCTACCATTAGCAGATGCCATTCTCTCTCTAAAACCGTGTTTGTTTTTTCTCTTTCTTTTTGATGGTTGAAACGTTCTTTTGCTCATTGTCTTGTATCTTTAAAATAGAATTGTATATCTCTAAAATAGAGTCCCGGAACTTTCTCCAAAACTGCGGGCAAATATACAAAGACTTTTTACTTTGACAAACCTAATTTTAAAAATATTTACTCGAACCAATCTTTTGTAAAAATTCTTCCAAAATTCACCAGTTTTAATATATCCAAAGGCACCGAAATATAATAATTATAAAGGACACATTAAAAAAAATTAGTTTCTTTGCAGAGATATAAACGCGCCTAAATCTCTTCGAGATGAAACATTTATTCTTATTTATTTTTCTCGGCATAACTTCTACTGTTGTTTCGCAAAAAACCTTACAGTACAACTTGAATGTTGGCGACCATTTTACGATACAACAAGAAGCTGAACAGCACATTACGCAAGTCATCAATGGCGTGGACCAAATCATTGAAAATAATTTGATTGGCGTCATGTATTTTGAAGTAATTGAAGCAACGCCAGAAAATTATACACTAACAATGAAGTTCAAACGATTGAAAATGCTGATGGACTCTCTTACTTTGGGCGAATTGTCAAATGCTGATACTGAATCTACGGATTCAAGCAACGTTACGAATATGTTGTTCAAAGGCCTTTTGAATGTGCCTGTGACCATTGTCATGGAAAAATCGGGGAAGATAAAAGCCGTAACGGGAGGTGACAAATTAATCGCGTCCATGTTTGCATCAGCCGGCATCGACCAGCCAGAAATCATTGAAGCATCAAAGGACCAAATGGAAAAACAATTTGGAAGCAATGCACTTTCAAACAGTTTTGAACAGATGACACATTTATATCCTGAAGATGCTGTTTCAGCAGGAACAGATTGGACGAATAGCTATGTTGGCAATATGAGCGCAAATAACAATTGGAAATTGGATAGCTCTACAAATAAAGAACTCCTCATTTCAGGAACGGCCACCACCATAATGTCAACGGTAGATGAAAATATCATGATGATTTTGAAGGGAACCCAGGAGTCTAAAGTGATTGCCAATCCAAAAACAGGTTTGTTCACTCAAATTATTGTGACTGGCGAAAATTCTGGAGATACATTTTTTCACGAACAGAATATGACCATTCCAACGACTATCAAATCAAAAATCATTTATAAAATTTCAGAATAACCATGTACAATAAAAACATTAAATTATTCATTGCAATCTTAATCATAGGTTACGCCACCTACCAATTCACGGAAGGTTATATTGGTGCTGGCATCATGTGGATTTTGTTGTCCCTGATTTTTATTTTTCTCTATTTTAAGAATGAATTTATATTGTTGGCATTTTTAAAACTTCGCAAACAGGATTTTGAAGGCGCAAAAAAATGGTTGAACATGATTAAACATCCGTCCAGTGCGTTGATCAAAAAGCAGGAAGGATACTATAATTACCTCCATGGCATCATGGTATCGCAAACCAACATGAATGAAGCCGAAAAATATTTCAAAAAAGCGATAGGTCTGGGCTTGTCCATGGATCATGACCTAGCGATGGCAAAATTGAACCTTGCCGGAATTGCCTTTAGCAAAAGACGTCCGCAAGAAGCCAAAATCCTGATGAAGGAAGCTGAAAAATTGGACAAACG
>JBDSFP010000119.1:0-6182 GCA_039919415.1 Aquaticitalea sp.
TTCGGCCTAATATTTTTAGGATACCAAAAGAGAAAAAATGTATTATCATATTGTCCAACTGTGCAAATCAATCGGCATACGATTTGTTTGAAAACACTATGAAAGTATTTAGGAGAAACGAATGGATAAGACCATTTAGAATTTTGTCCGATACACTATATCCAATTATGCAACAAGATTCGATTAAAAGTGCCATATACACTTACAAATATTTAAAGAAAAATCACCCAACTGCATATGACTATAGTAGCGAATCTTTAGAATTATTTGGAGAGAGACTGATGCTGCTTCAAAAGTATCAAGAGGCAGTAGCCATTTTTAGTCTGGCTGTTGAAGAGGAACCCAATTTTATCTATGGATATTTACATCTCGGAAGAGCATTTGAAAAACTAGGAGAACAAAATGAGGCTATTAAAGCATATAAAATAGCAGTTGTTAAGGGTGATAATACAAGAGTAGGAAATGACGCAGCTTTTCAACTTAAAAAATTGAATCATAACTAATATGCAAATATGCACAACACTTTACATAAGTTATGACTTGGTCTATTATGCCCATTTGGAAAATTCACGCGAATTTTCCAAAGTCGGTTTTTACTTGGCTGCAGTCAGGCAGTTTTGGAGAAGTTCGTGCCAAAACTTTTGTCGGACGACAGGCAGGCGCCACGGCTCATGCATAAACACGTTAGCAAAGTTACGACAGAAAGTATTCCGAATGTCAAATACAAATCGTATCGAAAAAATAAAGTAAATTTACCTAAACCTACGATTTGAGAACGAACATCGTTCAAACTATTTCTCGACTTCTAAATGGCTAAAAAAGAAATTGAACAGTATAAATAAACCTTAAAGATGGTCAACTTATATCAGTGTAGTGCATTGACATCCATATAAATTAAAATAATGAAAAATAAAATCCTGCTATTTTTATTCAGTGTATGCTTTTCTATTGCAGATGCACAAACCAACTATTTCCCAGATACAACATGGCAGGTAAAAACACCAGCTGAAATGAAGCTGAATAAAACTTTGTTAGACAGTGCTGTGAATTTTGCTTTAAATAGTGAAAATAAAGTAGAGAGAGATTTACGAATTGCAAATCTAAAATCCTATGCTAGAGAGCCAGATTATAAAATGGTTGGACCTATGAAAGAACGTGGTGGTCCAGCTGGTGTAATTCTAAAAAATGGTTACATCCTAGCGCAATGGGGAGATATTCATCGAGTAGATATGACTTTTAGTGTAACAAAAAGTTTTCTTTCTACAACAGCAGGATTGGCAATAGACAATGGACTTATAAAAAGTGTAAATGACAGTGTAAAAAATTATGTTTGGGATAGCACTTTTGAAGGGAAACATAATTCAAAAATTACATGGGACAATTTGCTAAAGCAGTCTTCTGACTGGAGCGGGACGCTCTTCGGATTACATGATTGGGCAGACCGACCGCCTAAAGAGGGAACTATTGATGATTGGAAAAACAGGAAGCTCAATGAGCCAGGAACTGTATTTGAATATAATGATGTACGCGTTAATCTGCTCGCCTATTCTTTACTTCAAGTTTGGAGGAAACCATTACCCGTTATACTTAAAGAAAAAATTATGGACCCCATTGGTGCTTCTACTACTTGGCGTTGGTATGGATATGAAAACTCGTTTGTAAACGTTGACGGATTAATGATGCAGTCGGTAAGTGGTGGTGGTCATTCTGGAGGTGGAATTTTTATAAGTGCAATAGACCAAGCTAGGTTTGGTCTACTATTCTTAAGAAAGGGCAAGTGGAAAGACCAACAATTACTATCAGAAAAATGGGTTAATACTGTTCATCAATCTTCAAGTTCTAATAAAGATTACGGTTATATGTGGTGGATAAATGCAAGTCAAGGATGGAAAGAAGTTTCATCTGAAATTTACTATGCAGCTGGTTTTGGAGGAAATTATATTGTAATTGATAATGCGAATGAATTGGTCGTAGTTATCCGGTGGATGGATGACAGTAAAATGGGCGAGTTTATGAATCTGGTTGAGCAATCAATAACAAATCAATCCAACGGTCGGTAAGGAAGAGCTCAAATCACTCTAAACAAGCTATGGCATGGTCTGTCCTAATTTGAAAAATAGTACGAATTTTCCAGCGGAGTTTTGTACCTTTAATGGTTGCGTGCTTTAACACGCAACGGCTCATACACGAGGAACATTGCCAGTAATGCACCATTTACGGAGTAGATACAATGTGCTTTCTCTCTAACCTTATCTTAAACAAAAGAGTAGAACTTAAAACCGACTATATGCCTAAAAATCGTGACCGCTATCAAAGATGACTTTTTAGTATAAATTGTTTAAAATAAAATTTTATATGCGATTAATAATTATTTTTATCTGTGTATGTTGTTTCAGTTGTAAAAATGAAACAAAGGAAAAAAACGAAGTACAAGACCAACCACTGGAAAAAAAAGTTAGGCATGTGCATGATACGATTGGTTTTACAAAATATAATTGGCAATTAGATTCTATTTATAACCGTTTAGGTATTATGGATTCTAATAATAATATGCAATGGAAAGCAGCTATAAGTCCACATGACGATTATAAATACGCTGGACGTTTATATTACGAATCGCTTAAAGGAATTAATGCCAACACGATTATTTTAATTGGTGTTGCACATAGCGCTCGAGACTTTAACCTTCAAGACAAAATCATTTTTGGAGATTTTACACATTGGAAATCGCCTTATGGTGATTTAAAAGTGTCTGATTTAAATTCTGAAATTATTGAGCGACTTCCAAAATCTTCATACCTAGTTCATAACGATATGCAAGAGTTAGAACATTCATTAGAAGCTATTGTACCTTTTTTACATCGCAAAAACAAGAACCTAGAAATTATCCCAATACTTGTGCCTTATTTAAATTATGAAACGATTGATGGTATTAGTAATGATCTTTCTAATGTTGTTTCAAAAATATTAAAAGAAAAGAATCTTGAATACGGAAAAGATGTTGCAGTTGTCATTTCTACCGATGCTGTGCATTATGGTAATGAAAATTGGAATGGAGATTTAGCTCCTTTTGGGGTTGATGATGAAGGCACTAAAAAAGCTAGAGCTTTAGATATGGAGATTATTGAGAAGTGTTTAGTAAACGAAATCAGTATTGAAAAAGTAAAAACATTTACAGAATATACAGTGCAAAAGAATGATTATAAAGAATATAAATGGGTTTGGTGTGGTCGTTATTCTGTGCCTTTTGGAGTGAGTTTTGCAAATAAATTAAATCTGGCATTATATAATAAACCTTTGACAGGTACTTTTTTAGATTACGCATCAAGTATAGATCATGATCTTATAAAAGTAGAAGATTTAGGTATGGGAACTACAGCTATTGCAACTCAAAAACACTGGGTCGCATATGCGAGTATAAAATATGAATAGATATGTAATTCTTGATGGTCCTCTCGTCCTAAAATAGGTTGACTAAAAGTTTAATGCTTTTAGCATCCTATGGGAACACAGAACAATGGCGAGTGACGAAAAAAACATATCAGAAAGTTAGTTTCGACATGAAACTTTTCATCATTGACGAAATTGCTAACGGACAGATTTCCGTGAACCACGCAGCCAACAAGTACAACATGTCCCGAAGCTCAATAGAGTACTGGATTAAGAAATTAAGTAATTTTGAGGACAAGATCAATACCATGAGCAAGAACGACCAGATAAAGAAACTGAAAGAGCGCATCTAGGAACTCGAGTTTGTCAAGGACTTCCAACAGGAAAATAGAATGCTTAAGTACGATATGGCCTTAACCAAAATATAAAGAACACATACTTGACTCAAAAAATGACCGAACAGGCCGTACATATCTATAACAATTTAAGAACCCATTTTAACCTGGTCTTAAGTAAGCCAGCCGAAGCAAATTTAAACCCGAACATCAAATACAAATCGTATCGAAAAAATAAGTTGAATTTGACAGAACTGACGATTTAGAAATGACCTCGGAAGGTTGGCAACTTTTTAAACCCGAAGGGAATTTTTGAAGAAAGTTATCAATGTCCGTCTAAATGGAAACCGAAAAAAGGTCAACCTATATCAGTATAAAACACATTTCTACCAATCGCAATAAAAAGTAAAAATTGGAGATAGCGAATTTAAAGCTTTTAGATAATGAGTTAAAAGAGTGTTCAGTTGATAAAAGAGTGCCATTAAATCAAAGCAACTCTAAAAACACCCAATACATTTCTTTATCGTTAAAAACCCAAATGTATTGCTATTCAAATTATATCAGAAAATTTTCTTATATAATAAAAAAGCAATTAAAGCGCCAATGATAAATATCACAAATATTATTTTAGCAATTCCAGCTGCTGCTGCAGAAATACCGCCAAAACCAAAAATCCCTGCAACAATAGCAATGACTATACAAATAAAAAACCATTTTAACATGATATATATATTTAAAATTAAACTATCTATTACTCAACCAAAACATATGTAAAACCGTTAGATTTTACATACTTAAAAAATTAAACCAAAAAGTTAATTATAAATAATTAACATTGCGGATCAAAAGGCATCTTACATTTTTCCATCAGGAGGTAACATCAGATCATCACTAATATTCTCTTTTGGAATCGTATTCATAAACTCATGGATAGAGGTATTACCGTCAGAACCATAACTCGCCAATATAGTTCCTCGACTCCCATCAAGGGTTTCAATAACATATAACAAAGACATATCGGAAGGATTACTTTCTCCTTCATATCGATGTTGTTTTCTAATTTTTACATCACTAGGAAAATATCTTTTTTTAGATTTAAGGTTTTCTAACTCATCTTCAATAATTTTATATTGATCCGTAAACCCAATAGCCTCGTAGCGACGTATATAATCCAACTCGTGTTTATCAAAATCATTTACCATAACATACATTTATGTTTAGAAAATCCTTATCATAATTAAGAAATTTAAATGTGAGAAAAAAAAGATAAGACGATTATCTCAATCGATTTTTTTTTTAATCATATAACTTCATTGAAATGAGCTAACACCTAGGATACTGCACTGTTAAGTTGACATATTAAAGCAATGACAGTCACAGCTTACAGTGCTAAATTAATATTATAATACCTATAATTATTTAGGTTAAAATTCTTTTTATTTGAGCAAAAACAGCTCTTCAGTTTCCTCTAATTTTAATGCAATAATTAATACCAATGAAAAAAAATTAGTAGATAAAGAGGAACAATAAAAATACTGGTAGGTTTTAGATAGAACAAAATAGCAATAAGTCAACCATTGGCAAAACCATATTACAATCAAATTAGATAAACCCCACCATAAATTAAATAGCATGCAATTATCACAACAAGTTGATTATCTTTTTTTATTAGCACTGCCCATAGCCTGCATTGCATGGACCATAACCCATGAAGAGTTATTTAAGGAATTCAGATATGTTTGTTTAAAAAAATCTAGAAGTGCAAAAACTTTAGGGCAACGTAAATTTTTTTATGTCTTTACCTGTGAGTATTGTTTTAGCCATTATGTAACCATAGTTTTTCTAATTATAACGCGATATCATCTATTGTTTTTTGATTGGCGTGGTTATCTTATTGCAGGATTTGCAATAGTATGGATTGCAAATATTTACATGAGTATTTATGGCTTTGTAAGAGTTGGAATGAAAAAAGAAAAACTTGATGCAGACATTGAGGAAGTAAAGTTAAAGAAAGAAAAGAAGCGAGTATGATTATTCCTCAAATTTATGTCAGAACTACATCATTAGTTTTTTTAATTCTATCAAAAATCAAAAGCAAAAGATTCTTCAGCTAATAAATCCGCTAAGACCAGTTCTAATTGCACAACAAAAAAAGAAGCTTCTAAAGGAATGAAATCATCTCAATTAATGAAATTATTTGAAGATGAATTGAAGGATATTGATTGGGCAGAAAAAGCTTTAACAAAAGCAATTCCCAAACTGATTAAAAACTCAACATCTAAAAAATTAAATGATGCTCTGGAAGCTCACTTAACAGAAACCAAAGAGCAAGTAAACAGGGTGGAGAAAGTTTTCGAATTACTGGGCAAAAAAGCTACTGCAAAAAAATGCGAAGCGATGGCTGGCTTAATCAAAGAAGCAGAAGGTATTATGGAGGACTGCGAAAAAGGTCCTATG
>JBDSFP010000137.1:0-6075 GCA_039919415.1 Aquaticitalea sp.
GACCTTTACATTTGACGCTGTTGAAAATCCATTATAATTGGCATAGAATGGCTCTGGGATAATAATTTCGTCACCACTGTCCATGATACTTCCAAAAGCAAACAACAAGGCTTCACTTCCGCCAGTCGTGACAATGATATCTTTATAGGTTACTTCAATATCGTTTTTTTTGTAGTAATCTGCTATTTTTCTTCGATATTCTTCAGACCCTTCTGAACGTGTATAAGCAAGGATTTCCAACGAGTGGATTTTGACGGCATCCATTGCAATTTCAGGCGTTTTTATATCAGGCTGACCAATGTTCAAATGATAGACGGTTTTGCCTTGTTTGTAGGCCTTTTCAGCATAGGGCACCAACTTTC
The DNA here is from genome assembly GCA_039919415.1 of Aquaticitalea sp. GTDB lineage: Bacteria > Bacteroidota > Bacteroidia > Flavobacteriales > Flavobacteriaceae > JBPOFM01. The sequence continues at coordinate 363 of JBDSFP010000137.1, forward strand.
TAATTGGCGATTCAGGCATCGACTGCCCTTTTATCGAGATTTTTGGCATGGACTTAAATTTTAGAGAGCAAAGTACCGAAAATTATCTTAAAGTTTTTTTAAAATTTACTCCTAAAAAAGCAAGTTGGCACAAACTGTTGTAAATTGTTAGGGCTATCTAACAATAATCCAATGCTCAAAAGAATTACTCTTACATCTTTCTTGGTTTTTGTTACGGCTATATGTTTGGCTCAAGGAAATTTTAATTTAATCAATACACATCAAAGTAAACTCAGGTTCGAACTAATCAACAATCTTATTGTTATTCCTGTAGAAGTCAATGGCGTTAAATTGTCATTTTTGTTGGATTCTGGGGTAAGCAAACCTATCTTGTTTAACATTATCAATCTTTCAGATTCCTTACAAATAAATCATGTAGAGTCAGTTTTTTTGAGGGGATTGGGAGACAAGGGCTCTATTGAGGCTCTGAAATCAAAAAACAATGTCGTAAAAATAGGAAATGCCATCAACGTCAATCAAGAAATATTTGTGGTCTTTGATGAAGGAATTAATTTCGCCCCAAGATTGGGAGTTCCCATACATGGCATCATTGGCTATGATATCTTCAAGGATTTTATTGTTGAAATCAATTATTCGTCAAAATATATAAAATTTCATGATCCCTTGACCTATATCTACAAAAACTGTAAAAAATGCCAAACTTTAGACTTGACATTGAGCCAGAACAAACCCTATATTAATGGCACGGTTAAAATAAATTCTCAGGATATTCCCGTGAAATTATTGGTTGATTCTGGAGGGAGTGATGCATTATGGCTATTTGAAGATCCGAAAAGAGGGATTATGCCAAAGGACAAAAAATATTTTGAAGACTATCTTGGCATGGGTTTAAGTGGAAGTGTGTATGGGAAACGATCCAAAATAGAATCATTTTCATTACAGAGTTTCGAATTTAATGATGTCAACGTTGCATTTCCAGATTCCACATCAATCAGTATTGCAAAAAATCTCAAAGATAGGCGTGGAAGTATTTCTGGGGAATTGTTAAAGCGTTTCAATATGATTGTAGATTATCCCAACGGAATTATCACCTTAAGAAAAAACAGTAATTTTAAACAACCTTTCCATTATAACAAAAGTGGAATTGTTTTGGAGCAAAATGGTATCCGCGTTGTTAAAGAATCAAATGACCGATTTTTATATAATGATACTGATAATAAAAATGAAACTAATAAAGTTGTCATCCAGTCCTCCTACCGTTTTGCCTTAAAGCCTGCCTATACCATTGTGGAATTGCGCAAAGGCTCTCCGGCCGAAAGAGCTGGCTTTTTGCTTGGAGACATCATTTTGACGGTCAACAATAAAGATGCGGCTAATTTAAAGTTACAGGATATCAATGATTTGTTTTCGGAAGAAGATGGCAAACTTGTGAGGATCAAAATCGATAGAGATGGTAGACCTTTCGATTATTCGTTTAGATTGGAAAAGTTATTTTAATTGAAAAACCCTCTCATATGGAAATATCAGAGGGTCTTAAGCTTGGCAATAATAAATGTATTATTGTTCCATGACACTTTTGTCTTTTTTCTCCAAAACATTCGTTTTAGTTGGATCGATCACTTCGCCTTTAATTTTAAGAGCAACTGTTGGATTGTTAATCGCATTGGAAGTTACCGTGATTGTTTTTCTAATCGGATTGACTCTGTTGGTATCATAATTAACGGAGATCTCTCCAGTTTTTCCAGGCAGTATCGGTTTTTCCGGTTTTTTAGGAACCGTGCATCCACAGGTAGATTTAACGTCGCTAATGATCAATGGAGCATCGCCAATATTGGTAAACTCAAAGACTCTAACACCATTAGCACCTTTTTCAATGGTACCATAATCAATAGTATCGGTCTTAAATTCAATTTTTGCCACTTTTTCTTGGGCAAATGAGCCAAAGCCCATCAATCCTACAAATAAAATTGCAATTAAATTTTTCATCATTTTTATATTTAGTGTAATTATTTTAAGCTTTTTAAGCCAATTAAAACGGCTCAATTATATTGGGATACTAAAACTAATACTGCTAAAACTACTCACTTTTTGCCATTTGGCAAAATTAATCCGTCGTAATGCATTGTTAAAGTAGCGATCCACATAAAAATACTCATTGTGAATTTTGACCAGATTTTAACTATGTTGCTCTTCGGATAGCTTATCGCAAGAGTCAAAAAAATAAAGAATCTTGGTTTATATTTAAATTAGGATCAAAAATGCACAACGGGTTGCAAATTTCCTTTTTATTAATTGCCCTTATCATTTCACAAAAAAAGAAATATAAGTACTTTTGCATCGTGTATTACAAAAACGATACCAATTCATGCAAATCCCAACAAAATATTATGCTTCAGAGGTAGAAAGCAAGTGGTATGACTATTGGATGGAACACAATTACTTTCATTCCGAGCCAGACGAAAGAGAGCCTTATACTATCGTCATTCCGCCTCCAAATGTAACTGGCGTCTTGCACATGGGACACATGCTCAATAATACCATTCAGGATGTGTTGATACGTCGTGCGCGTTTGCAAGGGAAAAATGCCTGTTGGGTGCCTGGAACCGATCACGCATCAATCGCCACCGAAGCAAAAGTGGTTGCCAAATTAAGAGATCAGGGCATTGATAAAAATGACCTGACACGTGAAGAATTTTTAGCCTATGCCTGGGAATGGACGCACGAATATGGCGGCGTTATTTTAGATCAATTAAAAAAATTGGGTTGTTCATGCGATTGGGATCGTACCAAGTTTACCATGGATCAGGAGATGAGCGAATCGGTCATTATGGTTTTTGTGGATTTGTATAAAAAAGGATTGATTTATAGAGGCTATAGAATGGTCAATTGGGATCCGGAAGCCAAGACTACCTTGTCTGATGAAGAAGTGATCCACCTTGAGCGAACGGATAAATTATATTATGTCAAATATAAAATAGAAAATGAAGATGGTTTTGTGACCATCGCAACCACACGTCCTGAAACAATTTTGGGCGATACTGCAGTTTGTGTAAACCCTGAAGACAAACGCTTTAAACATTTAGTAGGAAAAAAGGTGATTGTTCCTATTTGTAATAGGGCAGTTCCCATCATTGCAGATGATTATGTGGATATGGAATTTGGAACAGGTTGCTTGAAAATCACACCTGCGCATGATATCAATGATAAAGCCATTGGAGATCGACATCATCTTGATATCATTGATGTGCTCAATGAAGATGGCACGTTGAACAGTTTTGGATTGCACCACGAAGGAAAAGATAGGGTGGTGGCAAGAATGGACGTTGCCAAAGAATTGGATAGTTTGGGAATGCTTGCCAAAACTGAAGATTATACGCATAAAGTGGGAACCAGCGAGCGTACAAAAGCGGTTATCGAACCACGACTTTCCGATCAATGGTTTTTGAAGATGGAAGACTTGGTAAAACCTGCGATCAAAGCGGTTTTGGAAGATGAAGAGGTGAAACTATATCCAAAACGCTTCAACAATATTTATCGTCATTGGATGGAGAATATCCGCGATTGGAATATTTCCCGTCAGTTGCTTTGGGGTCAGCAAATCCCAGCTTACTATTATGGAAATGGTGCTGACGATTTTGTAGTTGCTGAAACGGGAGAAGCTGCCTTGGAATTGGCAAGACACAAATCGAACAACCCGCTATTGACAATAAAAGACTTAATCCAAGACAAAGATGCACTAGACACATGGTTCTCTTCTTGGTTATGGCCTATAAGCGTTTTTGACGGCATCCGAAATCCTAACAATCCAGATATTAATTATTACTATCCAACCAATGATTTGGTAACAGGACCGGACATTCTATTCTTTTGGGTGGCACGAATGATCATTGCTGGCTATGAATACAAAGGCGAAAAACCTTTTGAAAATGTATATTTAACAGGATTGGTGCGCGATAAGCAACGTAGAAAAATGAGCAAATCCTTGGGAAATTCGCCTGATGCCTTAAAATTGATCGACGATTATGGAGCCGATGGCGTGCGTGTGGGATTATTGTTGAGTTCTGCAGCGGGAAATGATTTGATGTTTGATGAAGATCTGTGCAAGCAGGGAAAAGGGTTTGCCAACAAAATATGGAATGCCTTCCGATTGGTTCAAGGTTGGGAAGTTGCTGATATCGAACAACCTGACGCCTCCAAAGTTGCGATTGAATGGTATCAATCAAAATTCCATCAGGCATTGGCAGAAATTGAAGACCATTACAGCAAATATCGATTGTCTGATGCCTTGATGGGAATCTATAAATTGATTTGGGATGATTTCTGTTCTTGGCTTTTGGAATTGATCAAACCCGATTACCAACAACCCATTGATATCAAAACATTTACTGAAGTCACTGCCATTTTTGAGGATAATCTGAAATTATTACATCCTTTTATGCCGTTTTTAACGGAAGAAATTTGGCAATATATTACAGAACGTACTCCTGAAGATGCGTTGATTATTGCTAAATATCCAATCCTCAAATCTTATGATGAACTATTGATTGATGATTTTGAAATGGTGAAAGAAATTGTTTCAGGGGTCAGAACCATCCGAAAAGACATCAATATTTCGTTTAGGGAATCCATCGAACTATCTGTCATGAACAATGAACATATTTCTGAACGATTTAATTCGGTTATCAAGAAACTGGGAAATATTTCCAAAATGGAAACAGTTACAAATCCTGTTGATGGAGCTTTGAGTTTTAGGGCACAATCCAATGAATATTTTGTTCCTATCTCTGGAAATATCAATGTTGAAGAGGAAATAAAAAAGATTTCGGATGAAATGAAATATACCGAAGGTTTCCTTAAATCGGTTCAAACAAAATTGGCCAATGAACGTTTTGTCAATAATGCTCCAGAAAAAGTTTTGCAGATCGAACGCAATAAAGAAGAAGATGCCATGGCGAAAATTAAGACGTTGAAAGCCAGTCTGGCTAGTTTGAAATAGAGGACACAAATTACACGAATTACACGAATTCGATGAACTGAATAATTTTTTCTGGAATTGGAATTTGGAATTTGGAAAAATTGGTATATTTAGTTTTACCATTCATACAATCGATTGGAATCCAATTTCACAAAAATAAAGAGCAGGATTGTAAAGCCCCAAAGTCCCGAGCCCCCATAACTGAAGAAGGGAAGTGGAATCCCGATGGTTGGGATTAATCCCATGACCATTCCGATATTGATCATGAAATGCACAAACAGAATGGATGCCACGCAATATCCATAAACTCTACTGAATTGTGATTTTTGAAGTTCTGCCAAATAAAGTACCCGAGTCAGCAATCCAACAAACAATACCACAACCAAGGCACTGCCAAGAAATCCCCATTCTTCCCCAACGGTACTAAAAATATAATCGGTATGCTGTTCTGGGACAAATTTACCGGTTGTACGTGTTCCCTGCAAAAATCCTTTGCCTGCCAAACCGCCGGAACTGATGGCTTTTTCAGATTCGTTGAGGTTGTACATGATGGTTTTTTTCATTGCCTGCAACTTCTCAGGGTCTGTCTCCAATCGTAACCACAAACTGATCCGGTTTTGTTGGTGTTCCTTTAAAATATTCTCGTAAAAATATCTGACGCCAACAGAAAATCCCACACATAGTACAAAAATACCAATGGTCTTAATAAGCATCGGACGTTTTCGTTTTCCGAAAAAA
>JBDSFP010000141.1:0-4794 GCA_039919415.1 Aquaticitalea sp.
GGATGAACAAGTAATCTTAAGAGATTATCTTGCTATAGAGCGAACACGACTGGCGAATGAACGCACGTTGTTATCTTATATAAAATCGTCTCTTTATCTGCTTTTAGGCGGAATAACGGTTTTACAATTGACCAATTATCGCGATTTGCAATACTTGGGGATTTCCGCGCTGGTATTCAGTGCCATTTTCTTTATAATCGGAATTTATCGCTTTACAATTCTAAAGAAAAGCTTGAAACGTCTTTATTATATGTCAGAACATCATGAAGATAAATAAAAGGCAAATATTCTGTAAAATTTAACTACAATAAAATTAAAAAATCATGGAAAAGACAAAAATTGATTTAATGGAAGAACATTTGAGAAAAATTGAAGACATCATGAATTCATGCGCAAGCTTGGTCGAAAAGGTTGGACATCTTCAGGTGGATTTGTTCAACGATTCTGATAAGGATTTGGAAAAAGCCCTGGACAAGTTAAACAATGATTTTTCAAATGACCATACTTATATTACTGAAGTATGGCATACCTACGAAGAAAAAATCAGACAGGCTAAAAAATAGGAGAGAAGGAATTTATGATTCGGGGGTGTAACATTGTTCTGTGATATTTCACATTGTAGTTTTTCAATTTTTGGTATTTTTTGTTACTTACTTTTGAAACTAAATTGAGGTTTTTAAGACTTCATGAATGTTAATATCAGAAATCGGAGATGGCTAAAAAATAGTATTGTAACGTAATTTAAAAAGAGGATAAATTCATTAATTATTTAGTATTTTCACGAAAAATTAATGAATGTTAGAATTAGCTGGAATCATCATTTTAGGAATACTGGCCCAATGGGTCGCCTGGAAACTGAAAATCCCGGCGATATTACCGTTGATTTTGGTCGGACTGATTGTCGGTCCTTTTGCGGCTGGGTATCTTTCAAATGATGGCACCAAATGGATTCAGCCCATTTGGGATGGGCAAAAAGGTTTGTTTCCTGGAGAGAGTTTGTTCTATTTTGTGTCGTTGGCCATTAGCGTGGTGCTATTTGAGGGCGGACTGACATTACGGGTCAAGGAAATCAAGAATGTAGGTCCTGTCATTACAAAACTTATAACTGTAGGCTCCATTGTCACTTTTTTTGGAGCTGCCGTTGCGGCCCATTTTATATTTTTCCTCACTTGGGAAATGTCATTTTTATTTTCCGCATTGATTATTGTTACCGGACCAACCGTTATTACGCCAATTCTACGAAACATTCCCTTAAAACAGGATGTTTCCGCGGTTTTAAAATGGGAAGGTATTCTGATTGATCCCATTGGAGCCCTAGTTGCGGTTTTGGTGTTTGAATTCATCAGCGTAGAAGGAGGTGGGGAGTTTACAAAAACCGCATTTGTTGAGTTTGGTAAAATCGTTCTTTTTGGCACGACCTTCGGATTTACTTTTGCGCATGGTCTCAATTTTTCCATTAACAAACGCCTGATTCCCCATTATTTATTGAATGTATTTGCTTTGGCAAGTGTCTTGGGGGTTTTTGTGCTGTCCGACAACTTTGCCCACGAATCCGGGCTTTTGGCCGTTGTCGTGATGGGAATGGTCTTGGGAAATTCAAATTCTGCATATCTAAAGGAACTTTTATATTTTAAGGAATCTTTGAGCGTGCTATTGATTTCCATTCTCTTCATTTTACTCGCCGCCAACATCAATATGGAAGACCTTTTGCTCATTTATAATTGGAACACGGCAGTATTGTTCGTCATTGTGGTGTTTGTGCTGCGGCCAACAGGTGTATTCTTAAGTACCATCAATTCCTCTTTAAAACTGAACGAAAAACTCTTCATAAGTTGGGTTGGACCTCGAGGAATTGTTGCTGCAGGTATCGCCTCTCTTTTTGGCTTGAAGTTGGCAAGAGAAGGTGTAGAAGGCGCAGAATATATCACACCCTTGGTATTTATGATTGTGCTCGGCACCGTTTTATTGAATGCCACCACAGCTCGATTTTTTGCAATAGTTTCAGGAGTTTTTCTTAAAAAGTCGAATGGAATTTTAATTGTGGGCGCCTCCAAAACATCACGATTGATCGGCCATTATTTGGAACAACATGGACGCCATGTGGTACTGATAGATAACAACCAATCCAATGTGCTAAAAGCAAAAGAAATGGGTCTTGAGGCGATTAATTCTAATATTTATTCGGATTCATTGGGAGATAATATCGAGTTGAGCGATGTTGGGTATGTGATTGCTTTGACGGGAAATGCCGATATCAACCAATTTGCCATTAATAAATTTAAGAAGGAATTCGGCGAAAATGGTACCTTCCGATTGATAACGGCTGAAGAATTGAATGATCCCAACTACACACCAAAACCACATATTTTTATTAGAACGGATGATTTTATATCCATGGCTGAAACCACGAGACGCTATCCGGCAATTCATGAAATTAATCTTCGGGACAAGGAGCATTTCGAAAATTTGATTGCCATTAGCGAAAATGAAGCTGATACCATTCCTATTTTTCTTAAGGATGAATCTGGTGAATTGCACATCATTTCTAACATTGATAAAAACGATGAAGAATTTACCGAAGGTTGGAAATTGGTTTATTTAGGAAAACCATTTGATGTAGAAAAGGTTAAAAAGAAAGAAGCTTCAACACAAAGTTGAAGCTCATCCAAGAGTTTAAAATAATTTATTGAATTACTGTTCCGTGGGCAATGGTCGCGCCTTTTTTGATGACGACAATTCCATCCTTTATGACGAAAGTATCTGTTTCGGTGTCTTTCGACTTGCCGCTACCAATAATTCTGACATCATTTCCAATACAGCAATTTTTATCGATGATGGCGTTTTTGATAAAACAGCGTTCACCAATTCCCATAGGGATTTTTGATTTTGAGACGACCTCATCCAAGGTTTGATAACTATCACAACCCATGATATACGCATTGATGATGGTAGATTCATGGCCAATGCGCGATCGAATCCCAATGACTGAATGTTCGATTTTGCCAGCGTTCACAATACAACCCTCAGCAATCACCGCCTTGTTTAAAGTAGTTCCCGAAATTTTGGTGGTTGGAAGCATTCGAGCTCTCGTAAAAATCCGGTTTTTATTGTTAAAAAGGTCAAATTGAGGAATGTCATCTGTAAGCCCCAAATTGGCTTCAAAAAACGAATCGATGTTTCCAATGTCTGTCCAATAACCTTCAAATTGGTAACTTAAGGTTTTGTGTTTATCGATGGATTGCGGAATGATTTCCTTTCCAAAATCGTTCGTGTCGGGATTGTTCATCAATTCAATCAACAGGTCCCTGTTGAAAATGTAGATTCCCATGGAGGCCAAATGATTTCTGCCTTGTTTTTTCATTTCCTTGCTCACATTGGAGGTCCAATCTGGTAACAAACTTGCATCTGGTTTTTCAATAAAGGAAGTGATCACATTGTTTTCATCTGTTTTAAGAATTCCGAAAGAAGTTGCCTCTTTTTCCTTTACGGGAAGTGTTGCGATGGTAATTTCTGCATTGGATTCTCTGTGGGCATGCAACATTTTGTTGAAATCCATCTGATACAATTGGTCACCAGAAAGTATCAATGCATACTCAAAATCATGGCTTAAAAAATGGTGCATACTTTGACGAACCGCATCTGCAGTTCCCTGAAACCATGTACTATTCGAAATCGTTTGTTCGGCAGCTAAGACATCCACAAATGCTGTGCTGAAAAAACTAAAATGATAGGTGTTCTTGATGTGTTTGTTGAGCGACGCCGAATTGAACTGCGTCAATACAAACATTCGTTTGATTTCCGAATTGATACAATTGGAAATAGGTATATCCACCAATCGATACTTACCAGCAATAGGAACCGCTGGTTTGGAACGTGATTCAGTTAATGGATAAAGTCTGGAACCTTGACCACCGCCGAGGATGATGGAAATTACACTGTCGTGATACATAATTATGGTTGAATTGATTGATATAAATTGATATAAGTTTGAGCCGACGCATCCCAAGAATGGTCGATTTGCATGATTAATTTACGATTTTTTTTGAAATGTTCGGTAAATTCCTTGAATTCTATTGCTCTTCCGATGGCGTGAAGCACCTCGTGAACGTTGGGACCATCATGTCTGATGCCGAAACCTTTTTCGCCGACATCGATAACGGTGTCCTTCAAACCACCCACACTATTTACAATAGGTACCGTTCCGTATCGCAGGGCATACATTTGGTTCAAGCCGCAAGGTTCAACTCTTGATGGCATGAGTATAAAGTCTGCAGCCGCATAAAGGATATGTGCCAATTTTTCGTTATAACCAACATAGGTGTTATAAAAACCGCTATGGGCAGGTTTGAGATTTTCCAATTGAGTCTCAACGGTTTCATCTCCAGAACCTAACATCACAATAGACAGTTTTTTTGTTTTTAAGGAAGCATCAAAAATATAAGGCAACAGGTCAGCTCCTTTTTCGCCAACTAATCGTCCGATAAAAATGAACAAAGGCAAATCTGGATTTAAATCGAACTGTTCGCAAACCCATTGTTTGTTGGCTTTTTTCCCCGATTCTACTGACTGCGTAGTAAAGTTTTTAATAATATAACCGTCCGTTTTAGGATTCCATACCACAGTGTCAATTCCGTTCAGGATGCCTACGCATTTATAACTTTCCGATTGAAGTAAATGCTCCAAACCATTGGCGGCATATTTCAGCTCTTCCATATAACTTGGAGAAACCGTCGTTACTTTCCAGGCACATTTTATGCCTGAAGCGAGAGGATTGATTATTTTGTTCCAATCCAA
>JBDSFP010000331.1:0-3235 GCA_039919415.1 Aquaticitalea sp.
TTTCAATGGCTTTTTGTGTTAACGGAATTGCTTTGTCGTAATTTTTTTCAGACTTGTAAATCCCTGCAAGTATTAAATAGGTAAAAGCTTCGTAACGGGTTTCTCCAAGATCTTTCCATAATAGCAATACCGATTCGAATGTTTTAATGGCTTCTTCATTTTGACCCATGGATCGCAATGCATAACCTAACGATCTGCGGGCAATCGCCTCTTGGAGTGTATCACCCATGGCCCTCCATTTGGGTATTATTGTATTGAACTCTTCTATGGCCTTTGGGAGTGTTTCTCGTTTTCCCCGTAACTGATTGGCCGCCTTCATGCGTTCATAGAGTTGCATCCAATTTCTATCCGATTCAGTAGCATTTCTTATAGTTTTGAGAACAATTTCAAACTCCGCAGGTTCGGCATAATCTGAAAATGGCTTCAATTCAAGTTGGTATTTACCAGATTGTTGGCTTATGAAATAAACATACTCTTTACCTCTTTGTCCATTTGGGGTGTCAAATATGAGTAGGGAATCGCTTTCGGGACGCTTTAGTGTGAGTTTAAAATCTATTTCTTTCTGTTCAGCTACAATATGAACAAATTGATTTTTGTAAGCATTGAAATTAAAAATGAATAAGTCCCCACCTTGGATAGATTTGGAAATCAGGCTATCCGTCACTAAGTCATATTCCATTATTTGATTGTTCCGTTTGAAGGTCTCTACACTTTCTTCTGGTTCACTGATTTTTTTTTCAGAGTTCTCTTTACATCCAAAAAGTCCAAAGAATAGAAATGCCGATATAAATATACGTGGCAGATATTTTATACTCATTTTTACCTATTTAGAGTTACAATTAATTACCTTACAATGTACTAAATTTTTAAACAGGATTTTATCCATTATTAGTTTTGCCGTATTCTTAATTTTCGTCCATAATGAATAGCACCAAAGAAAAGATTGTTCAATCTGCGATTAAATTATTCAATGCAAATGGTCTTGTAAATGTTCGTTTACAACACATTGCGGATGAATCTGGTATCAGTGTTGGTAATCTTGCCTATCATTATTACAGCAAAAAAGCCATTGTTGAAGCGATTGATACATTACTTGAAGATGAAATAGCTGCGATGCTCAACATCAATCAGGACTTTCCATATTTGATAGATTTTGATAACCATCTCTCCAATTACTATGATTTATTAAAGCGGTATTCGTTTTATTTTCAGGATGTGCTCGAGTTGGAACGTGGATATCCAAAGTTACATTTGAAACGGAAGGATTATATCAACCAATTGATCCATCAAATAGAAAGTTGGATGGACCTCAATCAAAATAAGGGAACACTGAAAGCTAAAACCTTCGATAACCAATATGAAAACACGGCACTTACCATTTGGATTATTATTACATTTTGGTTGACCCAACAGAAAGTCAGGGGAAATGCCAATGAAAATGAAGGCGCATTTAAGGAAGTGGTCTGGAACCAATTATTACCGTTATTTTCAGAGTCTGCCTTGATGGAGTACGAAGCCATCATCTTACCACAGTTAAAATACTATTAAGCCTTGGCTTTACCGAAGTATTTTTAGTACTTTAGGTCTTTAATTAATCTAAAAAATTTACGCTATGTGTCTAGCCATCCCAGGTCAAATCACTAAAATAATTGATGAATCCGAAAATGTCTTTAAAATTGGGGTAGTGTCTTTTGGAGGTATTATTAAAAAAATCAATTTAGGATTGGTCCCCGAAGCAAAAATTGGAGACCATGTTTTGGTACATGTTGGTGTGGCCATGAGTATTGTTGATGAAGAAGAAGCCAAAAGGACCTTGGACTTTTTGCAAGGCACGGACGATTTGGATGAATTGCGACATAGCGATAATTAAATAAATTTATAACTAATGAGAATAGCAATAGCTGGAAAAGGAGGCGTCGGAAAAACAACCATTAGCGGCACTTTATGTAGGATACTTGGCAACAATGGAAGTAAGGTGTTGGCAATCGATGGGGACCCAAACCCTAATTTGTCGGTAGTTTTGGGAATTGATAAAGATTCCAAAGCTGGTCCTAATTTGAGCACCGACATTATGGAACGTGTAGAAATTAGTGAAGGAAATTGGACTTTCCGGGTTAAGTTGCCATTTGATGAGATTATTGAAACTTACGGAAAAAAGGCCTCTGAAAACGTCACATTGCTAATGATTGGTAAACCAGAAAAAGCAGGTACTGGGTGTATGTGTGGTTCGCATACTGTGGTACGCGAACTGATTCATGCTGCCATGACTTCCGAAGAAAAAAGTATCATTGTATTGGATACAGAAGCATCACTCGAACATATGAAACGTGGTACGTCTAAATATGTGGATAAAATTTTTACGGTTGTGGAACCATATTATCGGTCCTTGGAAGCAGCCTCACGATTTGCCGACATGGCACGGGAATTAGGAATAGAAAATGTGGAAGCCATTGCCAATAAAGTAAGAAATGCAGAAGAGGAACAAGCCATTGTTGACTATTGCAAACAAATAAACCTTCCCATTGCGATCATCGTTCCATTTGATGAACAGGTGATGAGTGCTGACCTTAAAGGACTATCCATTATTGATTTTGACAAAAATGCCAAGGTGGTGAAAGCCTTGGAAAGATTTGCACAACAATTGAAAGATTAAAATTTCATTTCAAAATACTTAAGACCGTCCCGAACACTATCGTGACTTCAAGACATAAGACATAAGACTTCATTTGAAAACATTTGAAAATTAAGCCCACCTTATTTTATTTTTAACCTCAAAATCTAAAAATGGCTTTTAGAGTTTTAGCAAGGTTTTGTGTGCAATTTTAGAAAAATTTTGCCATTATATCAATTTTTGGTATATTTTAGAAAAATTATATTCAAATGAACAAAAACACATCAATATCACTCGGTAATTATTTTGACCAATTTGTTCAAAGTAGTATAAGTAAAGGAAGATTTAAAAATGTTAGTGAAGTCATACGCGCAGGATTAAGACTTTTAGAGGAGGAAGAAAGTAAAGTGATTGCTTTAAAAAATGCAATTCATGAAGGAATCGACAGCGGAATAGCTCACGACTTTGATCCAAAAAAACACCTTGAATCTCTCAAAGCGCAAAAACACTCGAGTGGCTGAATATAAATTAACCAACAAAGTTGTTGAGAATTTATCAAAGATTTGGAATTATACTTTTGAGGTTTGGGCGGAAAATCAAGCTGACAAATATTACGATGAACTG
>JBDSFP010000355.1:0-7935 GCA_039919415.1 Aquaticitalea sp.
CGAATCGCAGCAACGGGGTTTTCATACTCATGGATGCCCTTGACCGATTTTCCAATTTTCGCAAATGCTTCGTTGACTTTTTTAGTATAAACTTCGTGGCTCAAACCACTTGGTCTAGCATACGGAATGAACAAAATCTCGGAAGTGTCTTTAAAGCATGATTTCAAATCCTCTAAAATATAGTCTAAATAACCACTTCCGTGAACTGTGGAGGTACTGGCGATGAGGAGTCGTTTCATAGCAAAGATTGTATCTGTAAGTATTTTTGTTCTTATTATTTTTCGTAAATTTAAGTAATAACTCGCTTTAACAAAAGTTTACGGACTATTTGGGTTTTTCTTGTGAGAAGAATGGACTATTTTAGTTTTCCGATAAAATTACCAATTATGAAGTTTCGACTACTCCTTATATTCTTTTTAACTGCCTCCATTTTTACCTTTGCCCAAGAGATCAAACGCATAGAAATTTCGGGAAAAATTGTCGTTAATAGTGATGATCTTGAAAATGTTACTATATATAACACATCTTCAAATAAAGGAACTTTGACTGATGAAAAGGGAAAGTTCAAAATCAATGTCGCGTTAAATGATATCCTTGAAGTCAGAGCTTTGCAATTTCAGGATTTTAAGTTCACAATCGATAAAAATATCATCGACTCAAAAAGGGCGACCATCTTTTTAGTGGAAAAAGTAAATAAACTGCCGGAGGTGGTCATTTTGCCTTATGACCTCACTGGTAACCTTGATGTGGATATGGCGAGCGTGCGAACTTTCAATCCCGATTTGGATGCGATTTATTTTGGAATTACTGATATCAGTGCTTACGAATTTCCTGATGATAGAAAGTCTAAAGTCGAAAATATTGCAGCAAGAGGACCAGGAAATGATATTCGGTTTCAATTTAATGCCCTAGCTGTGGTAGGACTTTTGCTGAAACCACTTTTTAAATCCAATAAGGATAAAAACAGCAAGAGCACTGACCAAGTGCCCAACATCCCTACCAATGGTCTGCGTGATTACTATAGTGCACATTATCTCCAAGAGAATTTTAAGATTCCAGAAAATAAGGTTGATGAATTCGTCAACTATGTTGAGGTAAATGGGTTGGATTATTCGTTAATGAAAAAAGGGAAGGAAATGGAGTTTTTGGAATTTTTGACCCAAAAAAGTAAGGATTTCTTAAAGGCAGAAAGTGAAAAAAATTAGTTTTTACTTTTTCATTTTTGCACTTTTATTCTCAGGCATTTCCACTGCGCAATCTGTAGAGATTAACGGAAAAGTCATGGCAAACGATGATGAAGTTGAAGGCATTCATGTCATCAATAAAACCGAAAGCCAATACACAATTACCAACAGTAATGGCGAATTTCGAATTCCCGTCAAATTGAATGACAGCATTATTTTTGTGGCGATAAAATATAATTATAAAGCGGTCCTTGTCAATTCTGACAATATCAAATCCAAAACTTTAAATGTCAATCTTACCGAATTGATAAATCAACTTGACGAAGTTGTCATTGGAAAGATTTTAACAGGCAATCTGCTATCTGATATTGAAAATTCAGATGCCAAACGCGACATCAACTTTTATGACCTTGGCATTCCTGGCTATACAGGTAAACCTTTTACACAAAGTGAAAGACGCTTGAACGAAGCCATCACTGGAGGCGGAATCCTTCCGCTGAATCCCATTTTGAATTATCTTTCCGGTAGGACGAAAATGCTAAAAAACCAAATAATGTTGGAACGATTGGAGACTTGTTTAGATCGAATAAAATCCAATTTGTCTGAAACTTTTTTTGAATATAATCGATTGGAGGAATCGTTACGGACTGAATTTTTCTTTTTCTGTTCGGAAGATGAACAATTTGACACGATCTGTCGCATCAAAAATGACATTACAACCTTGGAGTTTTTGAAAGTTAAATTGGAAGACTTTAAAACCAATCTTCAAACCAAAAACTAACATTCATCAACTTTGGACTGTTTTTTGACAGTTGAAAAACAAGTATCTTTAAAAATTATTTGATTGAACAATGAAATCTCTAAAAATTCTGATCCTTGCTTTTGTATTGCCGTTTTTGCTGGCGACCACTCTTCATAAATTTTATGTCAGCGTTACCGAAATCAATTATGTCAAAGAAAAAAAATCCGTTCAAATAGTTTCGCGATTGTTTGTGGATGATCTCGAAACGGTCATGAGACAACGTTACGACGACCACTTAAAGTTGGCAAAATCTGGAGAGTCGAAGACTGTGAACGATTATCTGTTACGTTATCTAAAAGATAAACTCCAAATTAAAATCAACGGAACTTTGGTCAACTACGATTTTGTTGGCAAGGAATACGACACCGATATTGTGTATTGCTACTTGGAAATCAAAAATATCGACCAAATCCATTCCTTTGAAATCACTAATACTGTTTTGTTTGACGCTTTTGAAGATCAACAGAATATTGTAAAAACCAATATTAATTCAGAAACTAAAAGCTTTATCCTCATACCAGCAAATGATAAAGGTTTGTTAAAGTTTGAGTGAAAAAGGTTTATCTTTTTAAAATGATTTAATTTTCAAAATTGTACTTTTAATCCCAACGCTTTCATGAAAACATTCCCATATTTTTGCCTAGCTCTTGCTTTTATTTCTTTAAATGCCATGTCTCAAGACATTCCAAAACCTGATCGAAAACCAGGTCATAATAACACTAATAAATTCCGTCAATTATATGACGAATTTTCGACACCCAATATGTTTCGTTCTGCCTCAGGAGCGCCTGGGCCAGCCTATTATCAGCAACAAGCCGATTATAAAATGAACATTGATTTGGATGATAAAACCGCTAAACTATCTGGCGATGAGGTCATCACATATACCAATAATTCACCAGATCAATTGACTTATCTATGGATTCAATTGGACCAAAATGTTAGAGCTAAAGACACCAAATCCCCATTGATTGAAGGAAGCGGCATAGCAAAAGCTGATATGGCCAATTCATTTGCCAATACTTATTTGACAGAACCTTTTGACGGTGGCTTCAATATTATGGAAGTCAAGGATACCAATGGAAAAGATCTGCCATACACGATCAATCAAACAATGATGCGTGTCGAATTGCCAACTACCTTGAAAACGGGAGAAAAATTTTCATTTGCAATCAAATGGTGGTACAATATTAATAACCATTTAATAGATGGAGGTCGTTCAGGTTATGAACAGTTCCCAAAAGATGGCAACAGGGCTTATGAAATCGCACAATTCTATCCACGCATGGCGGTTTACAATGATGTGGAAGGTTGGCAAAACTCCCAATTTTGGGGACGTGACGAATTTGCATTGCCATTCGGGAATTTTGAAGTGAACATCACTGTGCCTGCCGATCATATTTTGGACGGAACCGGTAAATTGATGAACAGAAAAGACATCTTTAGCAAGACAATGATGGATCGCTACGAGCAAGCCAAAAAATCGTATGATAAACCAGTGATCATTGTAACACAAGCCGAAGCTGAAGCTGCCGAAAAGAAATTTTCGACTGATAAAAAAACCTGGAAGATGTACGCAGAAAATGTACGTGACTTTGCTTTTGCATCTTCCCGAAAATTTATTTGGGACATGATGGCCGTGAAGATTGGCGATAAAGATGTGATGGCTGTGTCCCTATATCCGAAAGAAGGTAATCCACTTTGGGAGCAATGGTCCACCAGAGCTGTTGCGAGTACATTGAAATCTTATTCACATATGACCTTTGATTATCCATATCACAAAGCAATTTCCGTAAATGCCGCTCAACAAGGTATGGAATATCCAATGATTTGCTGGAACCATGGTCGTGTGGAAGAAGATGGAACCTATAGCGATCGCGTGAAATATGGTATGATGGGCGTCATTATTCACGAAGTTGGGCATAACTTTTTCCCTATGATTGTTAATAGTGACGAACGCCAATACACTTGGATGGATGAAGGTTTGAACTCCTTTGTGCAATACATCGCCGAACAGGATTTTGCGGAAACCTATCCGAATGCTTTGTCTCCAGGTGAAACAAAATTTCCATCGCGTCGCGGTCCACCAAAAAATATCACTACATATATGGGAATCGACCAAGACCAATTGGAACCCATCATGAGCAAAGGTTTAAACGTGCATCAATTTGGGAATAATGCATATGGAAAGCCAGCGACAGCTCTTAATATTTTGAGAGAAACTGTCATGGGACGCAATTTGTTTGATTATGCCTTTAAAGAATATGCGCATCGCTGGATGTTTAAACACCCAACACCAGAGGATTTTTTCAGAACTATGGAAGATGCCTCCGCTTTTGACCTCGATTGGTATTGGAGAGGTTGGTTCTATACAACCGATTGGGTTGATATCGGTGTGAAGGAAGTCCATAAGTATTATGTATCCTCCGAACCAAATGAGTATGCCAAAACAATCGCAAAAAGTAGAGGTATTGAACTCAAGGATTTGCCACCTATGGTTTATATGGTTGAGGAAGGCAGCGATGAATACAAAGATAACATGCGAAAAGGAACGCTTTTGGAAAATTCGCCAACCTTGAAGGAATATGTTATGGACAATTTTTCGCCTGAAGAACAAAAATCCATCAAACAGCCTAAATATTTCTACAACGTCACTTTTGAAAAACCGGGCGGATTGGTAATGCCCATCATAGTAAAATACGATTACGCCGATGGCACCTCAAAAACGGAAACCTATCCAGCGGAAATCTGGAGATTAAATGACAATGAAGTCGGTAAGGCGATTGCCTCCGATAAAGAGATTGTATCCATCATTGTGGATCCTAATGAAGAAACGGCGGACATAGACACTTCCAACAATTCTTGGCCAAAAAAAATGGAACAAAGCCAGTTTGATAAATTCAAAGATAAAGTGAAAAATTAAATTTAACATATGAGCCGATTAATTTAAGTCGGCTTTTTTTATTCTGTGTATCTTACTCATTATATTTGCATCGTGATACTACAAACAATATTTTTATTCATAGGCACTACAGAGATAATTTTCATTCTCTTCATCGTGGTCATGGTCTTTGGTGCCGATAAAATCCCGGATATTGCCAGAGGCATGGGAAAAGGTATGCGCCAATTGAGGGATGCAACCAATGATATCAAAGGCGAAATCACAAAAAATATCGATATTTCTGAAATAAAGTCTGATGTTACTAAAAACATGGGCAGCGAAATCACAAAACTAAAGGATGATTTGGAAGATTTTACAGGTTCTGTAAGACGGAAACTTTAAAATTTGATTTATATATTATAAAAATGCTCCACAGAATGGAGCATTTTTTAATTGTGGACTTATCAATTGCGTACTTTATAGAAGAAATCTCTCAATCAATTTAAAATATAAATTAACGAAAATATAGAGATAAAAACCCAAAGGCTGACCGCTAACAAAATTGGTTTATAACCCGTTTCTTTTAAATCTTTAATTGAAATCGTTGAACCGACTAAAAATAAGGTAACCAATAATAGTCGTTTGGAAATCATTACGATATTACTTGTAATCACAATTGGTAGAATGTGATAGCTATTAATAATGATTGCCAGTATGAAAAGCACAATAAAATAAGGAATTTTGATTTTTTCGCCTTTAGTTTTGAACAGGAACATTGAGAAAATCGACAGAGGAATAATCCAAAGTGTTCTGGATAATTTTACAGTGGTTGCAATTCGTAGTGCTTCATCTCCATAGGTCAAGGCAGCGCCTACCACTGAACTCGTATCATGGATGGCTATTGCGCACCACAATCCGAATTGATTTTGACTCAGATTTAGCAGATGTCCAATAGCGGGGAATACAAACAGAGCTATGGAATTCAACAAAAATACAATTCCCAAAGCTAAACTGATAATTTTACTATCAGCTTTGATAACAGGCGCAATTGCTGCAATAGCACTTCCGCCGCAAATGGAAGTTCCTGAAGTGATGAGATGTCCCAATTTTCTGTCGAGTTTCAAGATTTTTGTCAATATCAGCCCTAGACCAACAGTTAATATAATGGAGTAAAAGGTAAGTCCTAAACCTTCTTTACTGGTTTGAAGTGTCTCTTTGATGAACATTCCAAATCCAAGACCAACAACAGCGATTTTAAGCAACAAGTGAATGGCTTTTTGACTTTGTGTTATAAAAGGATTGTCGAAAATCAAAGTAAAGACGAATCCGAGAAGCAATGCAATCGGGCTGTTGACAAATCCTAAAAAGGTGATGGTTATTAAAAGCGCAAAAATTGATGTGGTTAATAGAAGTTTCATATCATTTGATTTAATGATACAAAGTTACTTCCATGTTATAACTTATTAGCAAATTAAAAAGTAATTTGTAATAACTAAAAGTTATAATTGGAATTGGCAAATTTTTCAAAATAATTCATTATTTGGGAATGGTAACCGGTTCTCGACACGAAGTAAAACCAACGTTCCATGGTGATGTCTTTTATGTCAATTATTTTGAGTTTATTGGTTATCAAATCTTCAGAAACCGCATTAATGGAAATCAGGGCAAAACTGTCAGAATGGTACAAGTAGTTTTTGATCGATTCAGTGCTGTTGAGGTGTAAAATTGTATTTAATTTTTCAATCTTCTTTTCTTTGAGAATACCATAAATGATGTCCCTCGTTCCTGAACCCTTTTCTCTTTCAATCAAGGGCAATTCCTGCAAAGTTGCCTTGTTAACCATATTGTTTTTTATGGAAGTGTTTTTCACGTTGGTCACTAGAACAATTTCATCCTTGATAAACTTTTTGAAATGCAACTGCCGATTTGTGTTTTTTCCTTCGGTAAACCCAAAATTGAGATTTTCATTGAGAATCAACGTTTCTATTTCTTCCGAATTCCCACTTTTAATTTCAAAACGAACTTGTGGATATTGGGTTTTAAATTTAGCTAGCAGTTTGGGGATTATATAATTCGCTACGGTTGTACTCGCACCAAATTGAATGTGATTGGGCAATTCATTTTTAAGATTCAAAAACTGATTGTCCATTTCGTTATAGATGCTCCAGATGCGATTGGCATACATTAAAAAGGCTTTACCATCGTCTGTTAATGTGATGGAATTTCGTTTTCTGATAAATAAATTGCATTTGTAAGTCTCTTCCAGATTCTTGATGGTTTTTGAAACTGCAGGTTGAGAGATAAAAAGTAGTTCAGAAGCTTTTGTGAAACTCAATTGTTCGGCGACAACTTTAAAAATGTGGAGTTTGGTTTTCATTTATTCTTCCTACTAACCGTCAACCCATCCCGAATCGGTAAAATCACGGTTTCAACTCTGGGGTCATTTTTAAGTAGTTGATTGTAATCCATTATAGCTTTAGTAGAAGTATCATCTTTTTTCAAAGGTTCAATAACTTTCCCACTCCAAAGCACATTATCCGAAAGAATGATGCCTCCCGGTTTCAATTTATCAATGACCAAATGAAAATAGGCGCTGTAATTTTCTTTGTCTGCATCTATAAAGACCAAATCAAAAGTTTTATTGAGTTTTGGGATGATTTCCAAAGCATTTCCTAAATGTTGGTGGATTTGCTTGCCGTAAGGAGTTTTATCGAAATAATTTCTTTGAAAAGCATATAATTCTTCATTGACATCAAGTGTGTGCAATTCACCATCTTTTTGAAGCCCTTCGGCTAAACATAAGGCGGAATAACCTGTGTATGTGCCAATTTCCAAGATGTATTTAGGATTTACCAGTTTTGAAATCATGCTCAAGACACGGCCTTGATAATGACCGCTCAACATCCGAGGCTGCAATATTTTTTGATGCGTTTCGCGATTGAGCTGTTGCAACAATTCTGGTTCGTCTTCAGAATGGTTTTCGATGTACAGTTCTAATTCGTCTGATATAAAATGCATTACCCTAAGATTCTATCCAACAACTTTTTCTTTTCCGCCTCATCATCGCC
>JBDSFP010000363.1:0-3233 GCA_039919415.1 Aquaticitalea sp.
AAAAGGATATTCCAACACTTCAAAAGGAAATTCAAGAGGAAAAATTAACTTATGAATCACTCACAAAATTCTATTTGTATCGTATCCGAAAATATGACCGAGAAAACGATTTGTCACTAAATTCCATCATTACCTTAAATCCAAATATCATCTCCGAATCCAAACAAAAGGATATTGAATTGAAAAACAAAATGTTTAAACATGCCATCTTCGGCATGCCAATTTTGTTGAAAGACAATATTGATGCTTCAGGAATGCCAACAACGGCTGGGGCTATGGCATTGAAAGATAACACAGCCGAAGATGCCTTTATTGTTTCCCAACTGAAAGACAAAGGCGCACTGATTTTAGGGAAGGCTAATTTGAGCGAGTGGGCTTATTTCTTTTGTGGTGATTGTCCGAGTGGGTATAGCGCCATTGGTGGACAGACTTTAAACCCTTATGGTAGAAAGGTTATTGATACGGGAGGTTCAAGTTCGGGTAGTGCGGTGTCTGTGGCTGCAAATTTCTGTGTCGCAGCCATTGGTAGCGAAACAGCGGGTTCCATCTTGTCACCTGCAAGTCAGAATTCGGTAGTCGGACTCAAACCAACTGTTGGTTTGTTAAGTAGAAGTGGCATTGTTCCTATTTCTTCAACCTTGGACACACCTGGGCCCATAACAAAAAATGTCATAGATACTGCGATTTTGATGGATGCTCTCTTTGGTGAAGATACAACGGACAGCAAATCCATCTATGCCCTTTGGGAAAGTGGATTTTACACGGAAAATATCAAAATTGAAAATCTGAACGGTAAACGTTTTGGAGCATTCAAGCGTTTATTGGAAGATTCGTTATATGTGCAAGCCATTCAAGTTTTGAAAAACCAAGGAGCCACAATTATTGCGATAGACGAAGAAAAGGTGGATTTACCAGATTTCGTAAGATTGCTCAATTTGGATATGAAGCACGACCTTCCGGTGTATTTTTCAAACTATGCTGCTAATACTTTGGAGTTAAGTTCAGTGGAGGATGTCATCGCTTATAATTCTAAAGATTCGCTAAATACAATGCCTTATGGACAAAAGCTTTTTGATGGAATTGCTTCTGATTCGGCTTCAAACAAAGAATTTGAAGACATCAAAAAAATCTTAAAGACCAATGGACAATTGTTTTTTGACACACCCATGAAAGCTCAGAATCTGGATGGCGTTTTATCAATAAATAACGAGCATGCCGCCGAAGCTGCTGTAGCTGAATATCCAGCAATTACAGTACCTATGGGTTACGCAAAAAATGGTGCGCCTAGAGGACTTACATTTATCGCAGGTCGCTTGCAAGAAAAGTTTCTTCTGCAATGGGCTAATCTATACGAAAAGACTTCCAAAATGAGATTGACACCGATCAATTACAACTAATTGGTGAGGGCATTTATTATTTGCCAAAGCACATTCTCAAACATTCCAAGGCTTGCAAATGCATAAAAAAATACTGAAGTTTTCATAAATTGATTTTTCTTTTAGACCGATATGGTCATGCATAATTTAATATGGAACTCAAAAATCATCCTTCGTGATTTGGCAATTTCATTTTGAGCTTGTCGAAATACTGCAATCATTCCGTATCTTTGCACACTTAAATTTTTGGTATGAGAACGAAATCGCTTAAGAAAAACCGAATCAATGTTGTGACACTTGGCTGTAGTAAGAATGTGTATGACAGTGAAATACTTATGGGACAGCTTAAGGCCAGTGGAAAGGATGTGGTTCATGAGGAAGATGGGAATATTGTGGTCATCAATACCTGTGGTTTTATCAATAATGCGAAGGAGGAAAGCATCAACACGATTTTGGAGTTTATGCAAAAAAAGGAAGACGGAGAAGTGGACAAAGTGTTCGTGACTGGTTGTTTGAGCGAACGTTACAAACCCGATTTACAGAAGGAAATCCCCAATGTGGACCAGTATTTTGGAACAACGGAATTGCCAGCCTTATTAAAAGCACTTGGTGCTGATTATAAACACGAACTTATTGGCGAGCGACTGACCACCACACCAAAAAACTATGCCTATCTAAAAATTGCCGAAGGCTGCGACCGACCATGTAGCTTTTGTGCAATTCCGTTGATGCGAGGGAAACATAAAAGTACGCCGATTGAGGAAATCGTGATTGAGGCCGAGAAGTTGGCTGCCAAAGGTGTGAAGGAATTGATTTTAATTGCACAGGATTTGACCTATTACGGACTTGATTTATATAAAAAACGAAACCTTGCTGAACTCCTTGAGGCCTTAGTAAAAATTGAAGGTATTGAATGGATCCGTTTGCATTATGCATTTCCAACAGGGTTTCCGATGGATGTGTTGGAGGTGATGAACCGTGAGCCAAAAATCTGTAATTATTTGGATATTCCATTGCAGCATATCAGTGATTCCATCTTAAAAAGCATGCGACGTGGCACGACGAAAGAAAAAACAACTAAATTGTTGAAGGAATTCAGAAAAGCAGTTCCAAATATGACAATTCGGACGACCTTGATTGTTGGCTACCCTGGCGAAACGGAAGAAGATTATCAGACCTTAAAAGATTGGGTCGAGGAAATGCGTTTTGAGCGTTTGGGTTGTTTTACCTATTCGCATGAGGAGAATACACACGCTTATAATTTGGTGGATGATGTGCCAGAAAAAGTGAAACAGCAGCGTGCAAATGAAATTATGGAGATTCAATCTCAGATTTCTTGGGAATTGAATCAAGAAAAAATTGGACAGAACTTTAAAGTGGTCATCGATCGTAAGGAAGGCAATTATTTTGTGGGACGCACAGAATTTGATTCGCCTGACGTGGACAATGAAGTCCTTATTGATGCGACTAAATCTTACTTAAAAACTGGAGAATTTACCACAATTAAGATTACCGAGGCGGCAGACTTTGACCTTTATGGAGAAGTGGTTGCTGACCTTAATTTGAAATTTGACGTTAATATGCAAACGGGTTTTGCAAGTACTCACAAATGATTTTTATTGTGTTCCATTAATTTCATTTTTTGTAACTCTATTTTCGGACTAGACATCTTTTCCCATAAAAAAACCTTGAACATTACATTCAAGGTTTTTTCAATTGTAAATTTTAGAAAATTATCCGTTCATGGAAATTAAGAACTCTTCATTGTTTTTGGTCTTTTTGAATCGGTCATTGATAAATTCCATCGCTTCGACAGGATTCATATCGGCTAGATATTTGCGCATCACCCACATTCTT
>JBDSFP010000371.1:0-9524 GCA_039919415.1 Aquaticitalea sp.
CAATGGTCTTTAGCGCCTTATCATAATACTGTTTTGCCAAATCCGAACTGTCCTGCAACTGATAGTTATAGCCTAATTCTACAACTAGCGCTGGATTTTGACCAATAGTCATTTTTTCATTGAGCAATAGTTGCACGGCCTCATAGTTTCTCAACTGCTGTTGCGTTTTGATGATTTGATAAAAGAAATTATAGTTGGAAGGATTTTGTTGATATAACTCCCGATAACCAATCAAGGCCTTTTCAAATTCGCCACGCTTAAAGTAATCGTCAGTCAACTCTTCGCTTTGCGAAAATATCGAACCGCTGAAAAGCAGACAGAATATGACGAAAAATTTGTTCATTGAATAGGTTTTGTGTAAATATAACAAATGCGAACACTTCTTATTGTGAAGGTAATGATAAAAAAATGCCCGAATTTTCATTCGGGCATTACCATCAAAATAAATGTGCTATTAACCATTACTTTTAAAATGATTCAGTTATTCTGCTTTGGCATTTTTATATTTTGGCTTCTTTTTGGAAGCAAAAGTGATGTCTAGAATAAAATTTTACTTACCATTACAACTAATGATGCCAGTAAAACGAGGCGCATAATGTTTTTCATGATGCATGCAGATTTAAAATTAGAACACTAACATCAAACATATTTATCAAAAAACAAAGAAAAAGCAGAAAAAATCGTTGAATAACGTTAAATTTTAGCATTACAACGATTTTAAATAGTAAATTTCCTACAAATCAAATTTTGTCAAAACCAGTATAAGGAATCAAAACATCAGGGATTTTGATGGCATCTTCCATTTGATAATTTTCCAAAATGCCTGCAAGAACCCTTGGAAGTGCCAAGGAACTTCCATTGAGTGTATGAGCCAATTCATTTTTACCGTCCGCATTTTTAAAGCGCAACTTTAAACGATTAGCCTGAAATGTTTCAAAGTTGGAAACAGAAGAAATCTCCAGCCAACGATCTTGTGCTGTAGAGAACACTTCAAAATCATAGGTCAGTGCTGAAGTAAAACCCAAATCGCCTCCGCACAAACGCAGGATTCGATACGGAAGTTTCAGTTCCTGTAAAAGCGTTTTGACATGGGCGACCATTTCATCCAAAGCATCATAAGAATGTGTTGGATGTTCGATTCTTAAAATCTCTACTTTATCAAATTGATGCAAGCGGTTCAAACCTCTTACGTGTGCTCCATAACTTCCAGCTTCGCGACGGAAACAAGGTGTATACCCTGTAATTGCAATTGGAAGTTCACTTTCATTGAGCAAAACATCCCTAAAAATATTGGTCCCAGGAACTTCAGCCGTAGGAATCAAGTATAAATTATCTTCGGTAACATAGTACATCTGACCTTCCTTATCAGGCAATTGTCCTGTTCCAAAACCAGAGGCTTCGTTGACCAAAAGAGGCAATTGGT
Source organism: Aquaticitalea sp. (assembly GCA_039919415.1). Classification (GTDB taxonomy): domain Bacteria; phylum Bacteroidota; class Bacteroidia; order Flavobacteriales; family Flavobacteriaceae; genus JBPOFM01. Next base: position 1,424 of record JBDSFP010000371.1, read on the forward strand.
ATTCGGTATAACCTGCAGCCGTGTTTTTGTCCAGAAAATAGGCAATCAAGGCACGTTGCAATCTGGCACCTTTTCCCTTATAAACAGGAAAGCCAGCACCTGTAATTTTGTTGCCCAATTCAAAATCGATGATGTCGTATTTTTTTGCCAATTCCCAATGAGGCAATGCATTTTTGTGCAACATAGGAATTTCCCCTGCTCTAAAAACCTCTTCATTATCGGTTTCAGAACTTCCAGCAGGAACCAATGAACAAGGTACATTTGGAATTTTATAAAGTAATTGGTTAAGTGCTTCCACTTTCTCATTGAGTTGGTCTCCAAGAGTTTTGGAATCCTCCTTTAAATGAACAGTTTTTTCTTTGAGCAAATTGGCTTTTTGTGTGTCTCCTGATTTGAACAAGATTCCGATTTCTTTGGATATATTATTTGATTCTGATAAAACGTTGTCCAATTGTGTTTGCAAACGGCGTCTTTCCTCATCCAATAAAATGACCTCTTCAATCATTGGTGTTGCATCGATATTTCGCTTTGCCAATCCTTTAATGACTGCATCTTTGTGTTCTCTGATATATGGTACTTGTAACATGGTGTTTAGTTTGCGGCAAAAGTATAGAGATTTTTATTGAATTAATAATAATTGTTTGTAGAAAAGTCTACGGTCACAGTTTTCAGCAGAACCATTAATACGAGTAAGATTTCTAACTGTCTTTATTCTGTTTTCTCTATTCTTTTATCTTTCTCCCTTACATGATTTTGAACTGACGGCAATAACCATTCGCTATGCTTAAAAGGCCTCCATTTTTGATTTGCCAAATCTACTTTTGGGTCAATAAGGCGTTGGAGTTTATTATTGTTAACTCGAACCTTTGCATTGACGAATACTTTCACATCGATTCCATTTTTTGCGAAATCATTTTTGAGATAGTGGGCAAATTGCCAGATCACATCAGGTTTGGTGCTGGCAGCGCTTTGTTGGTTTTTAGTCAGATAATCATCCAGATTAATGGGAATCTGAACATTCGTCTTAGCGTCTATAACGTTATAAAAAGTAAGGCCACTTTTGGAACGCAACATCATTCGCCAAGACAATCGATGGCCTTCTTCGGTCCAAAGCACATCATCCTTAAAAATCCAATGACGTAAAGGCAGGCCTACTTGAACGATAAAATAAAGTGTGAAAACAGTGATAAAAGCTGTCTTGAAATGTGGAACAATCACTTCAGCTTTATCATAAAGTGGTTTTCGTTTTAAAAATAGATTGCGGATCGTTATCGGATTGAAAAAGAACAAGGCAAGCACTATTGACAGATAGGGAAATATGCCAACATGAAAAATAAATGAATTGAACAAATGGAAAAACAGCGATATAAAAAACGCCCATTTTCGCGTTGTTTTGAACAACAATAACGGAATGATAAGACCATCAAACAAGATGCCACCATAAGCTACCAAGTAATGAAGCCATTTTTGCTGAAGAATATCGCCCACAAATTCATAATCCTTTTTTCCTCGAAGGATTATTTCGATTGCAGATGTGTTGAGCCAATCGGGATACAATTTTGCAATCGACGCATAGGTATATACAATAAACATTTGGAGAATGAATACGGCACTGCACCATTGGGGCATAGAAATGCTTTTAATACTTGGATTTAGTTTCGAATCTATCGAAAAATATTTATTGGCTGGCAGAAACACCATAATGTTACTTAAAAGCACCAATAAATAATAATGATTGTTGTAAGAGGACTTTTGCATTAAATAAATACCTGTCCACAGTAAAGTGAATGCAATTATGCTCCATCGATATTTAAAACCTATCATGATTAGGATACCACACAGACCCATAATACTAAAATAGACAAGCATCCAATTTCCAGGAAGGGGTTGCAGCCATTCAAAACCGATGAATGAAAACGTGAATTTCGGATCAATTAAATTTCTTTGGACCCATCCCGTAAAAATATCTTCAAAACTTTCCACCGCAATGAGAAAGCCAAAAATAATCCTGAAAACAATCAACGCACTGTTGTCGATATGTTTGAAGAGAAATTTAACCATGGTTTTTTAAAAACGACTTGGCTTTGATTTTATCGAGTTCAAGTTGTGCTTTTAATGAGTCGAGTGCTTCAAATTTGTACTCGTCGCGAAGGCGTTGCAAAAATTCGATTTTTACTGTTTTGCCATAAATATCAAAATCAAAATCAAAAAAATGAGCCTCAATCGATTGGTGTTTGCCATCCACTGTTGGATTGGTCCCGATGTTCATCATCCCAAACAAAGTGATTTCGTTGATAGTGCCTTTGATGATATACACCCCGTTTTTTGGAATCAATTTGTAATCTTCTTCGACATGGATGTTTGCCGTCGGAAATCCCAATTGCCTACCTAGTCCTTTGCCTTTAACCACTGTTCCCGTCATTAAATAGGGATATCCCAAAAAGGCATTTGCGGTTGAAATATCTCCATTTTTAAGTGCCGTTCTTATTTTTGTGGAACTTACCGAAACATCTTCGACATCCTGCGCTGAAATTTCCTCAACTTCAAATCCGTATTTATTTCCAAAAATCTTGAGATCATCAATGTTGGCACTTCTATTTTTCCCGAATTGATGGTCGTAACCAATGATGATATATTTGGCATTGAGTTGCTTGACCAAAACACTTTTGACGAATTCTTCGGCCGAAAGATTGGCAAATTCTTTAGTGAATGATTTTATAACCATTTCGTCCAGACCCATTGAATCTAAAATCTCTCTTCTTTCCTCAATGGTATGCAACAATTTGATATTCGAAATTTTTTGCAGCACCATACGTGGATGAGGGAAAAATGTCAAGACCACAGATTTAAGTCCCTTTTCCTTGCCCACGTTGATCAATCGATTGATGATTTTCTGGTGCCCAATATGAACGCCGTCAAATGTACCTATGGTAATCACGGAAGGCTTATTGGGATGCGAAATTTTCCTAAGGAATTCCAAAAGCAATTTTTTGTAAAAATACCTATTAAAAGTTCAAATAAAAAGAGGTTCGACATAATTCAAACCACATCGGTTTTTCAAAATTGTTCCGTTCATTTCTTTAAAATTTGCAGTATAAGCGCTATACTTTTTTTGCAAATTGTTAATAAATTCCATTTGATTGCAAATAACCGAAAGATGGAATCCAACTTTAAAATGAGAATTCAATTATTCATATGCAATCACACTAAATAAAATATTTCGAGATAACCAATTATTCGGTCGCAGAATCGAAGTATCAAATGGACACAGCCACAATTTCGAAATGGGAATTCCGATCTCACTAGAGACGTTTAATACAAAAAACCAATCTTGAGCCAAGTGGGAATTAATTCGATTAAATCAAATTGCACAATGAGGGATGTTTATTCAGCTCCTATAATTAAGTTCTATCATCCATTAGTGTAATTTATAGGTAAAATTCCGACATACTTATTTCACAATAAGTGAGATTTTAAATTTTTTCAGTATTTTTAGTGGCTTTAAAGTTTGTTAATACCATTGCTATGATCAATAAAATTACATATAATATTTTCCTAGTTTTCTTGATGTTTTCCATGTTTAGTAGCAATTTTTTATTTTCTCAAGAGAGAACTTGTGGTATGGAGGCCTACATGCAGGAAAAAATGCAGGATCCGCAGTTTGTTAGGGAACATTTATCCAATCAAATAAAGTTCAGGGAAGAACTTGCCAAAATTGATGAGAATAGAAGCTTTGCCCGAAGAGGCAATCCTATAATCATTCCCGTAGCATTACATTTTGTAAATGGAAGTGAAGCCAATAGGGATTGTTTGGAAGAGTTGGCCCAATCTCAAGTGGATATATTAAATGCCGACTATGCTGGCACCAATTCTGATTTTTCACTTTGGGGGCCGGCGAGTGCATTTTATCCCGGGGTCAGCACAGGAGCAACAGACATTTATTTTTGTATTGCTACCCTAAACCATCCAATCAATACCGATCCACAATTAGTGGAAGGCGGTCCAGCGGTTACCATTGGCTACAACTTTGGCAATGGCACCAATAAGGACATGAAATGGGCCGGATATATAAATTTTGTAATAAAGGATATAAGCGATTTAGGATTTTCTCCATTAGGTGGAAGTGTCACAAACGGTCAAGCAGTTACCATTGATAACAATGCCTTTGGGACTGGTGCAGGTTGTCCAGGAGCCGTTCCTGAATCTCCCTATAACCTAGGTAGAACCCTTACCCATGAATTGGGTCATTTTTTAAATTTGCGCCATACTTTTGGAAACGGCGATGGCTGTGGAACCGATGACGACGGAATAGCAGATACTCCAAAAGTTGGGCTTCCTACTTACGGCTGTCCGGCCATAGGTAGTGTTGATGGTTGCGTGGCAGGAGAAAAAGCATTGACCATGGACTATATGGATTATGTCAATGATGCATGCATGTACATATTCACAAAAGGGCAAGCGACGGTCATCGAAGCATATGTCAATGTGCTTAAAGCACAGTTTAAACCCAACGTTACGCAATGTGTCTTTGGTCCCGATTTCACGATTTCTGCAATCGACACACCTCAAACGGCATGTGCATCCACAGGATCGGTAACTTATAATTTCAACTTTAACGCACAAAACGGTTATAATCAAGCTACCGTTTTTGCCGCTTCTGGAAAGCCAGCAAACAGCACTGTGACCTTTAGTCCAAGTTCCAGGAGCACCTCAGGTCCTTTTTCCATGACCATTGGAAATTTAGCTGCAGTCGCAAATGGAAACTATAACATTTCCCTTACTGCATCTTCTTCATCACTTACCAAAGCAAAAAGCGTATACTTGACCTTGGGGAATGACCACTGCACCTCAGTTGCAAATATTGAATATGACACAAGTACCACAGGTGTCATTTTTAATTCCATCAGCAACTTGAATAATGGCAAACCTTCCGGATATAGTGACTTTACAAATCTTACTTCAAATGTTAACAGGGGAGAGAATTATATTTTAACTGTTCAGGTGAATACAGATGGCCCTTATTCCGTACAAACCAAGGTATGGATAGATTGGAACCAAAATTGTCGATATGACGACGCAGGTGAGGAATATATTCTTGGGAATGCTGATGATGTTCCCAATGGAAATACAAGTGCTTCCCCTTTAACCATAAATATTCCAGTGGGTGCTACATTGGGGAGTACTATCATGCGTGTTGTTACCAAATATGTGGCATCTGAAGATCCGGACCTACCGTCACCTTGCTTAGATGGATATGACGGTGAAACAGAAGATTATACTATCAAGGTGTTGACCCAACTAGGCATTGATGATATTGGAGTTGGAAACTTCTCCATATTTCCGAATCCCAATAATGGACAATTTACTATATCAATGAATTCACCATTGAGCGAAAAGCTTATGGTAAAAGTGTTTGATATTAGAGGAAGAAAAATTTATGATGGACAATTTGAAAACGCTACAAATTTCATCCAGACGATTAATTTGAATAACGTTCAATCGGGAATGTATTTGGTTAAATTGAGTGACGGTAAGAGTCAGGCAACCAAAAGGGTTATCGTAGATTGATTCTCAGTAAATAGAAATATTCTATGAAGAGAGGCATCTAGTGCTCTCTTTTTTATGAACCATTAAAAGTGTTCATCGTAATATTAATACCAGCCGTTCCGTAAGACTTTATGAGTTCAATCGATTTCTCCATTCGTTCGGATAGTTTTTGGTTTTCCTCGGCTGTCCATTCGCCCAAAACATAATCTATTTGTCGTCCTTGGCTAAAGACATCACTGATACCAAATCGAAAACGATTGTAATTGGTAGTTTGAAGTTTATCTTGAATATCCTTTAGTCCATTATGGCCACCATCACTCCCTTTCGTTTTCAGTCGAATTGTTCCGAAGGGAAGATTCAAATCATCCGTAATAATGAGCAGATTTTCCATTGGAATATTTTCTTTGTTCATCCAATACGTCACAGCTTTCCCGCTTAAATTCATATAGGTACTAGGTTTGAGCAACATAAATTGTCGCCCTTTAAATTTATAAACTGCCATATCGCCCAATTTTTGGGTTTCAAAAGTCAAGGATTCGTGTTCTGCTAAAAAATCGAGAATCTTAAAACCAATATTATGACGCGTATTGGCATAATCTTCGCCAATGTTTCCTAAACCGACTATTAAAAATTTCTTCATAGGCTGTTCTTCAACTGAAGTTGAAGATTTTGATTTTTTAAATAAATGGAGTATAAATTTAATCACAAGGACATCGAAATTTACGACTCTTCTGTCGAAATAGCATTATTTCACCTTTCCGCTGGAAAAATCAGAATTGTTTAAAAAAACAATCTTAGTTAGGCAAAAATAAAAAAAGCATCCTGAATTGACAGAATGCTTTTAGATATATCAAAATTGAATGATCTATTCTTGACCTTCAGAAGTTGTTTCTTCCGTGGAACCTTCCGCAGTTGCTTCTGTTCCTTCTTCACCAGCTGCTTCTGCCGCCGCTTCTGCCGCCGCTGCTTCTTCCTCTTCTTCAAATTCAGCTACACTAGCTCTAGAACGTCTTACTTGACATACTACTGTGTTATCGGGATGAAGGAATTTGTAATCAGGATTTTCCAAAGAAGTAATATACATTTTACTTCCTATTTTCAAAGAAGTAATGTCTGCTTTCACAAAATCAGGCAAATTCTCCGGTAACGCTTTTACTTTCAACGTGCGTTGATTTCTTTGAAGAACACCCCCATTTAACACACCTTTGGAAGTTCCTATTATGTGAACAGGAATTTCCATAGTGATTTCTTTATCTTCAAATAACTGATAAAAGTCGACGTGAAGGATTTTATCCGTTACAGGGTGGAATTGGATGTCTTGCATAATTGCGTTTAAAGACGATCCTTTTTCCAAGGCAATCACAACTGTATGCGCATTTGGCGTATAAACCAGTTTTGAAAAAGCCAATTCAGGTGCTGAGAAATGCACTGGTTTGTCTCCTCCGTATAGTACGCAAGGAACCTGACCAGCATTACGTAAGGCTTTTGCATCTTTTTTGCCCACGCTTTCTCTTTGAGATCCATTGATTGTAATTGATTTCATTTCTTTAATTATTTATTTATTGTTACTATTTATTATTTCCATTTACTCCTTCTCTTTGGGAAGGCCGGGATGGGCTTTTTTACATTAAAAATTTAGAACTGATAGATCTATTGTGATGAACATTGTGCATTACCTCGGCAAATAGATCAGCGCAACTGTTTACTTTGATCTTGTTACTTATTTGTTTCAGGGGAATAGAATCTGTAACAATCAATTCTTCCAATTTTGAATTTTCAATGCGTTCATAAGCATTTCCGGACAAAATAGGATGTGTACAAATAGCCCTAACACTCAATGCGCCTCGCTCCATCATCAAATCTGCTGCTTTCGTCAATGTTCCAGCAGTATCCACCATGTCATCTACCAACACGACATTTTTACCGGTAACATCACCTATCAATTCCATGTGCGAAATTACATTGGCTTTGGCCCGCTGTTTATAACAGATGACCACATCACATTCCAATGCTTTGGAATAAGCATAGGCTCTTTTGGAACCTCCCATGTCTGGCGAGGCAATGGTCAGATTATCAAGATTCAAATCTCTCAAATAAGGTAAAAATACAGTCGATGCAAATAAATGATCGACTGGTTTTTCAAAGAACCCTTGAATCTGGTCTGCGTGCAAATCCATGGTAATGATTCGCGTCGCTCCAGCTGCTTCCAACATTTTTGCAACCAATTTGGCCGCAATAGGCACTCTTGGTTTATCTTTTCTGTCCTGTCTTGCCCAACCAAAATAAGGCAACACCGCTGTAATATGTCTAGCCGACGCACGTTTTGCAGCATCGAGCATCAACAGCATCTCCATCAAATTTTTAGGGCCAGGATGTGTAGAGCCGATGATAAAAATTCGTGTCCCACGTATAGATTCCTCATAAGAAGGCTGAAATTCCCCGTCACTATAGGTGGACGTAATCACGTTCCCTAAATGGGTGCCATAAATAGCAGCAATTTTTTCGGCCAGTTCAGTACTTTGTGAACAGGCAAAAATCTTGGCTTCAGTAACTA
>JBDSFP010000382.1:0-3000 GCA_039919415.1 Aquaticitalea sp.
AATTATTGGAAGCGGCCAAAGTAAAAAAAGGATCTGGTGAACCGAACAGAAAGAAAGTAGCAAAAGTAACTTGGCAACAGGTGAAAGCAATTGCAGAAGACAAAATGGTAGATTTAAATGCATTTACCATGGATTCGGCAATGAACATGATTGCTGGGACAGCAAGATCAATGGGAATTACCGTTACTGGTACTAAACCAAACTAAAACTTTTTGAAATGGCAAAATTGACAAAAAAACAAAAAGAGGCAAGAGCTAAAGTTGACAAAAACAAAGTTTATTCTCTTGAAGAAGCTACGGCTTTGTTAAAAGAAATCACTTATACTAAATTTGATGCGTCTGTAGACCTTGCTGTGCGTTTGGGAGTTGATCCACGTAAAGCAAATCAAATGGTAAGAGGTGTTGTTTCTTTACCTCACGGAACAGGAAAAGACATGAAAGTTTTGGCCTTGGTAACTCCTGACAAAGAACAGGAAGCCAAAGATGCTGGAGCTGATTATGTAGGATTGGATGAGTACCTAGAGAAAATCAAAAATGGTTGGACAGATGTTGACGTTATCGTTACCATGCCAGCGATTATGGGTAAACTAGGTCCATTAGGCAGAGTGTTGGGCCCAAGAGGTTTAATGCCAAACCCAAAGACAGGTACAGTTACTATGGATGTTGCGAAAGCAGTAGCAGAAGTAAAAGCTGGTAAGATTGATTTCAGGGTTGATAAAACAGGAATCGTTCACGCGCCAATAGGAAAAGCATCTTTTAGTGCTGATAAATTGGTGGATAATGCGAACGAATTGTTGACGACTTTAATGAAGTTGAAACCAACCGCTGCAAAAGGTGTCTACATGAAAACTGTTTTCATGTCCAGTACCATGAGTCCAAGTATCGCAATCGAGACAAAAAAAGTATAGTAGTTAAACTTTTATATTATGACAAGAGAAGAAAAATCACAAGTTATTGAAGAGTTGACTGCTCAATTGGCGAATAATACACATATCTATTTAACGGATACGTCAGGATTAAACGCAAGTAACACTTCAGAATTACGTCGCGCATGTTTTAAGGCAGGCATTAAATTGTCCGTCGTAAAGAATACCTTATTGGAAAAAGCTATGGAAGCTTCCGAAAAAGATTTTGGCGATTTGCCATCAACTTTAAAAGGAAATACTTCCATAATGTATTCTGAAATAGGAAATGCTCCAGCTAAGGTGATCAAGGCATTCCGTAAAAAATCTGATAAGCCTTTGCTTAAAGGAGCTTTTATTGAAGAAGCAGTTTACATTGGCGATGAGCAATTGGATGCATTGGTTGACATCAAATCAAGAGAGGAATTAATTGGAGATATCGTAGCATTGTTGCAATCTCCTGCTAAAAATGTTATTTCAGCTCTTAAATCTAGTGGTGGTAAATTGGCAGGCATCTTAAAAACCTTATCCGAAAAAGAAGGATAAGCAAGTTAGTACGCACTCAAACAAATTATATTTTATTAAAATTTATTAAAAACGATAGAAAATGGCAGATTTAAAAGATTTCGCAGAAAAATTAGTTAACCTTACTGTAAAAGAAGTTAACGAATTAGCAACAATATTAAAAGATGAGTATGGTATCGAACCAGCTGCTGCTGTAGCTGTGGCCGGTCCTGCTGGTGGTGGTGGTGGTGATGCTGCTGCTGTAGAAGAGCAAACTGAGTTTACTGTAGTTCTTAAAGCTGCAGGTGCTTCTAAATTGGCAGTTGTTAAATTGGTAAAAGAACTTACCGGTTTAGGCTTGAAAGAAGCTAAAGAACTTGTTGACAATGCACCAAGCCCAATCAAAGAAGCCGTCTCTAAAGATGAATCAAATGCTTTGAAAGCATCTTTGGAAGAAGCTGGGGCAGAGGTTGAGGTTAAGTAATCTGAACCAATACCTACAATTCATGGTTTAGGTCTTCCGAGCAGTCGGAATGACCTAAACCCTTTTGTGTATATTAAATGTACATAAAAAAACTACTTTTATTTTTAATCAAAATCTCGTTCATCGATGTTAGCACAAAAAGCTGAAAGATTAAATTTCTCTTCTATAGTAAATAGAACGGAGTATCCCGATTTCTTGGATATCCAGATCAAATCCTTCCAGGATTTTTTCCAATTAGAGACTAAATCAGAAGAAAGAGGGAATGAAGGACTCTACAACACCTTCATGGAAAATTTCCCTATCACAGATACACGAAATCAATTCGTATTGGAGTTTTTGGATTATTTTATCGATCCACCACGATATTCAATTGAAGAATGTATCGAGAGAGGATTGACGTATAGCGTGCCTTTAAAAGCGCGTTTGAAACTGTACTGTACAGATCCGGAGCATGAGGATTTCGAAACGATTGTTCAGGATGTGTATTTGGGAACCATTCCTTACATGACTCCAAGCGGAACGTTTTGTATCAATGGTGCGGAACGTGTGGTTGTATCGCAATTGCATAGATCACCAGGGGTATTCTTCAGTCAATCATTCCATGCAAATGGGACTAAATTGTATTCTGCAAGGGTCATTCCTTTCAAAGGATCTTGGATTGAATTCGCAACGGATATCAATAGCGTTATGTATGCTTATATTGATAGAAAGAAAAAATTACCAGTTACCACTTTGTTCAGGGCCATCGGTTTTGAACGCGATAAAGATATCCTGGAAATTTTTGATCTTGCTGAAGAAATCAAGGTTTCCAAAGCCGGATTGAAAAAAGTATTGGGTCGTAAATTGGCCGCGCGTGTTTTGAATACATGGCATGAGGATTTTGTGGATGAGGATACTGGCGAGGTTGTATCCATTGAGCGTAATGAAATTGTGCTTGATCGTGATACTGTTTTGGATAAAGACAATATAGAGGAAATCCTTGAGGCGGATGCAAAAACCATACTTTTGCATAAAGAAAGTGCGCAACAGGGAGATTATGCTATCATACATAATACACTTCAAAAAGACCCGACCAACTCGGAAAAAGAAGCTGTAGAACATATTTACCGTC
>JBDSFP010000386.1:0-10941 GCA_039919415.1 Aquaticitalea sp.
ACAGTATTTGTGGAAGAAAGCAAATGGCTGCGCGCCAAACAGTCAGGGATGTTCAAGGCATTGGTGCCTGTCAACACGCATGTGAAATGTGATGATGTTCTGGGGCAGATTACCGATCCTTATGGGAAAGTGTATCACGAAGTGAAATCGCCTATCGACGGCTATATCATCAATGTGAATGAGGCGTCTTTGGTGTATCAAGGGGATGCGCTGTTTCATGTGACGACGCGGGTAAAAAGTTAATTTGAGACTTCACCCGCAAGCTTCGGTCTTACAACTGCACATTTTCAATTTTATAATTCACACTTTATAAGTAAAAGATTTCTTAAATTGTTCAACATTTGAGAACTTATTGTATCTTTGTTATATAATTGGACCGATGAAACGAATAATTGCAAAAAGCACGCTTCGAGAATATTGGGAAAAACACGCAGATTCAGAACAGTATTTAAAAACATGGTATGACACAGCAAAAAATGCCAATTGGTTTTCGCCGAACGATGTCAAACCAACTTACATCAGTGCAAGTATATTAAAGAACGGTCGAGTCGTTTTCAATATAAAAGGAAATTCTTACCGACTCATTGTTAAATTCAATTATGAAAAACAATGGGCATTTATCCGTTTTATTGGCACTCACGTTGACTACGACAAAATAAATGCGGACACCATTTAAAAAATAGATTATGGAATTAAGGCCTATTAAAACAGACAAAGATTACCGAAATTCACTTGAGCTCTTGGAATTGATTTTCGATGCACCAATCGACACAAAAGAGGGCGACCAGGCAGAAATACTTTCGTTACTTATAGAGAATTACGAAAACGAACATTATCCGATATCCCCCCCAGACCCGATTGAGGCAATCAAAATACGAATGGAAGAATTGAATATGCGTCAAAAAGATTTGGTCGGTATAATTGGGGGTAAAAGCCGAGTATCGGAAATTCTAAACCGCAAGAAAAGATTGACTGTAGATATGATACGGGATTTAGAAAGAATACTTCAAATTTCAGCTTCAGTTTTGGTGAATAATTACAAACTTGAGCAGAAATAGCAAAAGATAATACCTTTTATGAGCTATTGCTCGTCGTTTACGATCTGTAAATCTTTAGGATGCATTTGTCGATGAATGCCAAGAATTAACCGTAATATTTTTTGCTGTCTTTTAGCTTTATTGTTTCCATAATAGATGAATTTATCAAATCTACAAAAGCTTAAAAAACCATCTAATCTTTTCAAGAATATACTATTTTTACACTGTGACCAAAACCGAATTAAGAATTCTATACAAAAAGCGACGCATCGAATTATCGGAGGAAGCCATCGAATCACAAAGTCTCTCAATTGCCAACCAATTATTGAAGTTGGATATCTGGAATCATTCCTTCTATCATTTATTTTTAAGCATCAAGGAACATAAGGAAATCAATACGGACTATATTTTAAATATTCTGTCGGGCAAAGACAAAAACATCATCATCTCCAAAACCAATTTTGAGACGGTAGAAATGATCCATTATTTACTGACAGACGCAACTGCTATCAAAAAAAACAAGCATAACATTCCTGAACCCGTCGACGGAATTGAAATTGACACTAAAAAAATCGAGGTGGTTTTTGTACCGCTTTTGGTATTTGATAAACAAGGTCACAGAATCGGATATGGGAAAGGTTTTTATGATAAATTTCTTTCTGAATGCAAACCTCAAACCATTAAAATTGGATTGTCATTTTTTGAATCTGAAGAAAAAATCAAAGGTATCTTTGACAGTGATGTGGCTTTGGATTATTGTGTGACACCACATAAAATCTATCAGTTTTAATCTGAACTGAACACAAAAAAGCCCATGAACTGAATTCACGGGCTCTTCAAAATTTTATAAATCTCTTAATTAATTAATTTACCAAACCTCTGTTTTTAAGCATCGGTTGAATCTCTGCATCACGACCTCTAAAATCGCGATAAAGTTTTCCAAAGTCATCTGTATTGCCACGAGACAAGATCATATCTCGGAAACGTTGCCCATTTTCTCTCGTCATGCCACCATTTTCTTCGAACCAAGTAAAGGCATCATCATCCAGCATTTCGGTCCACAAATAGGCGTAATATCCTGCAGCGTAGCCATTACCCCAAATATGAAGGAAATAAGTTGAGCGGTAACGTGGCGGTACTTGTGACAGATCCAAATGGGTTTTTATCAAGGCCTCTTTTTCAAAGCTATCTACATCCTTTATGGAATCGTTTACGGACATGGTGTGCCATTGCATGTCCAAATCGGCTGCTGCCAAACTCTCTGTCAAGGCATATCCTTGATTGAAAGTGGCCGCTTTTTTGATTTTGTCTACTAAAGCTTGTGGCATTGGTTTACCGGTTTTATAATGTTTGGCGTAATTTTTAAAAACCAATGGATTCATGGCCCAATGTTCATTAAATTGCGAAGGGAATTCCACAAAATCACGAGGTGTGTTCGTGCCTTCCAAACTTATGTATTGCTGATTTGCAAATAGACCATGCAAGGCGTGACCGAATTCATGGAACATTGTTGTGGCATCTTTAAAACTAATCAAAGCAGGTTGTCCAGCAGCTGGTTTTGTAAAATTGCAGACGTTGTAGATAATTGGTTTGGTATTCAATAATTTGGATTGTTCCACAATGTTTGACATCCAAGCACCTCCAGATTTGTTGTCGCGTTTAAAATAATCGCAATAGAACAGAGCCATTTGGCTTCCGTCTTGGTCGAAGACATCAAATACACGGACGTCTTCTTGATAAACAGGTAAATCCTTGCGTTCTTTGAAGGTCAATCCGTATAACTGATTGGCTGCAAAGAAGACGCCATCCTCCAAAACCGTATTCAATTCGAAATAAGGCTTGATTTCATTTTCATCTAGATCATAGCGTTGCTTTCTTACCTGTTCGGCATAAAAGTTCCAATCGTAGGCTTCCAACTTAAACCCGCCTTTTTGTTTGTCAATCAAGTCTTGGATATCTGCGGCTTCGTTTTTTGCTTTTGCCGTGGCTGCAGGAATTAATTGATTTAGGAATGTTTCTACGGCTTCCGGATTTTTTGCCATCTGGTTTTGCAATTTCCACTCAGCATAATTCTTAAAACCCAAAATATCTGCCTGTTCTGACCTGATTTCTGCCAATCGGGAAATTGTGGCTCTAGTATCATTTGCATCGCCTTTTTCGGCACGCGTCCATGAAGACTTATACAATTTTTCACGAGTTTCGCGATTGGTCAAGTTTTGTAAATCGGGTTGTTGTGTGGTATTTTGCAATGGTATGGACCATTTTCCATCCATATTGTTGTTTTTTGCATCTTGGGCTGCTGCATCCAAAGCGCCATCGGATAAACCAGCCAAAGCATCCTTGTTGTCAACTACTAAAACTCCGGCTTTTGCTGCCGCCAACAATTGGTTTGTGAATTTGGCACTCAACGAGGCTTCTTCTCCATTCAATTTCTTCATCCTGGTTTTATCGGCTTCCGAAAGTTTGGCGCCTGCCAAGTTGAAATTCTGATAGTAATATTCCACCAAATGCTTGGATTCCGAATCCAGATTGAGCGATTCTCGTTTGTTGTAAATGGTTTCAACACGTTTATATAAGTTCGAGTTTAAATACATGGCATCTTTTAAAGCAGCCAATTTTGGAGCCATCGTTTCCTGAACTTTTTGCAATTCAGGATTGGTATTTGCACCTGACAGCAAATCAAAAACGCCATTCACCCGTTTTAACAATTGACCGCTTTTTTCCAAAGCCACAAAGGTGTTTTCAAAGGTTGGCGCTTCGGTATTGTCGGCTATTTTGTTAATTTCATCCATTTGCTGTTGAATACCTTCTTCCATGGCTGGTTGAAAGTCCCCATTCTTAATGTTGTCAAAAGCTGGTGCTTGAAAAGGCAGAGTGCTCGCTTTTGCGAAGGGATTGGAACCTGAAAATCCCGTTGTTTCTTTTATTGGTTTTTTTTCTTTTTGGTCACAGGAAGTCGAAAGCATGAGGATCGCTATTAAGGATAAAGCATGATAAGATTTCATTTGATTTTAATTTTTGAAGGTTGCGAATCAAATTTACAAAAAACCCATTTTAAAAATTGCCAAGATTATATTAAATGAATAGTTGATTGATTTTCGTTCATTCTCCAATATCCTCATTCCACAGTTGGGGTTGCGCTTTAATGAAATCATTCATCATGGTTTTGCAAGTGTCATTGTCCAATACAACCACCTCAACACCTCTTGATTTCAATAAGTCTTCTTCCCCTAAAAAAGTTTGGTTTTCGCCAATAATCACTTTTGGAATGCCATAAAGTATAATGGCCCCTGTGCACATGGAGCATGGTGAAAGTGTCGTGTAAATTACACATTCCCGATAAAAACTCGCAGGTTTACGTCCGGAATTTTCGAGTGCATCCATTTCGCCATGTAAGATGGCGCTTCCTTTTTGGACGCGTCGGTTGTGACCTCTTCCCACAATTTTACCTTTATGGACCAAAACAGAACCTATAGGAATTCCACCTTCGTCAAGTCCTTTTTTTGCTTCTAGGATTGCTTCTTGTAAAAATTGATAAGTCTCCATAAGTTTTGATTTTAATGATTTGAAAACGCTTTTTTATTAAACACAATCAGCATTCCAATCCCCGTGCTGATGGCCATGTCTGCCACATTGAAAACGGGTTCGAAAAATGTAAAATAATCACCTCCCCAGAATGGAATCCATTCGGGAAGAAAACCTTTCCATAGTGGAAAATGCAACATATCAACGACTTTGCCGTGGAATAGCGTGTCGTAGCCTCCATCTTTAGGTAAAAATGTTGCGACTTGACTGTGGCTATCATTGAACAGCATACCGTAAAAAACAGAATCGAGGATGTTGCCCAAAGCCCCAGCGAAAATGAGTGAAATGGCAACAATCAGAATCGTCGCTCGTTTCTTTTTGGTGGATGATACCAACCAATAACTTATGAATATCACGGCGACAATTCTGAACAACGTCAATATCAATTTGGCTGTTCTATCAGAAATAGCGGAGATAAAATCGCTCATTTTTGTTCCCCAAGCCATGCCTTCGTTTTCTACGAAAATAATCTTGAACCAATTGTAATCTAGAGTTGATTCATTGAGTGCCAGATGTGTTTTGATGTAAAATTTACTGATTTGGTCAAGGAGCAAAATGAGGACAATGAGGAGGGTTGCTTTTTTTAGGGACATAACATTTCCCACGAAAGTGGGAATCTATTTTAATGATGATTAAATTGAAATTTTTTTAATTCTGACTGCAAAAATCTAATTCAGTACAAAGTATGAAAATAAGATCATTATTGAAAAACAACTTACTAAATTAAATATTGGTAAATAAAAAACACCTCTGAAATTGAAGTGTTTTAAACATTTAATAATTTTCGATGTCAATTACGAGATTATCACTTATGCCTGCCGGCAGACAGGTTCGTGGGAATTTTATTGCTGCATATTTTTAGCTTCGATGCTCAAAGTAGCATGTGGCACCAATCTCAAACGTTCTTTGCTAATCAATTTCTGTGTGACCCTGCAAATACCATAGGTTTTGTTCTCGATTCGAATCAAAGCATTCTTTAAGTCACGAATGAACTTTTCCTGCCTGATCGCCAATTGGGAATTTGCTTCCTTGCTCATGGTTTCGCTTCCTTCCTCAAAAGCCTTGAAGGTTGGCGAGGTATCATCGGTTCCATTGTTAAGGTCGTTCATGTAGGCGCTTTTTATCAAGTCCAAATCGCCAATTGCTTTTTCGATTTTATTTTGAATCAAGGTCTTGAATTCGGCTAAATCTTTGTCAGAAAATCTATTATTTGTTTCTGTGGTCATAATTTTAAATTTTTTGGATAAACAATTTGGTATTTACATCATCAAAGGCAATTTCTATACCATTATTCAGTTGATCAAGGATTTCCAACCTTTCGGTCAAGGTTTCTGACTTGATATATTCTAAATTATTGTTTATGGCGTTAATAATCTGTTCATCTTTTTGAAATTGAACCACAATCCTATCAGTAAGCTCATAACCGGAATCCTTTCTTAAATTTTGGATGCGGTTTACCAATTCCCTTGCGATACCTTCCCTTATTAACTCGTCTGTTAAAGTTACATCCAAGGCGACGGTCAAGGTACCAGAACTAGCGACCAACCAACCTTCTATATCCTGTGAAGTAATCTCTACGTCAGAGCGTTCCAATGTAATACTTTTTCCATTCACTTCAACGTCCAAAATACCGTTTTGCTCGAAATTTTTGATGTCTACGGACGTAAAACTTCCAATCACTTGTGCAATTGCTTTCATATCCTGACCAAAACGTGGCCCAAGTACCTTGAAATTAGGTTTTATTTGCTTTACTAATATTCCCGAAGTATCTTCCAAAACCTCGATACCCTTGACGTTCACTTCATGCATTATCAAATCTGCAATGGCAAGAATTTCCTGCTTTTGGAATTCGCTCTCCATCGGAATCATGATTTTTCGCAACGGTTGGCGCACCTTGATTTTCTCTTTAGCTCTTAACGATAGGACTAAAGAAGAAATTGTCTGAGCCGTTTCCATTTTGCGTTCCAAACTCTTATCGATATACGAGGGGTCAAACTTTGGAAACTCTGCCAAATGAACACTTTCAAATGCTTCTTTTTTGGCAACCGAATTCAAATCGAGGTACAATTTATCCATAAAGAAAGGTGCAATTGGCGCTGCTAGTTTCGCTATGGTCATCATACATTGATAGAGCGTTTGATAGGCCGAAATTTTATCCTGCTGATAATCACCTTTCCAGAAACGCCTCCTGCTCAAACGTACGTACCAATTGCTCAAATAATCCTGTGTGAAATCAGAAATGGCACGTGCGGCTTTCGTTGGTTCGTAATCGGCATAATACTCGTCAACCTTTTGAATTAAGGAATGCAATTCGGAAAGAATCCAACGGTCGATTTCCGGTCGATTTTCCATTGCCACCTCAGCTTCAGCATAACTGAATTTATCCAAATTGGTGTATAATGTAAAGAAGGAATAGGTATTATAAAGCGTTCCAAAAAACTTACGTTTCACTTCTTCAATACCTTCCAGATCAAATTTTAAGTTGTCCCAAGGATTTGCATTTGCAATCATATACCAACGTGTGGCATCGGCTCCATAAGTAGACAATGTTGTAAAAGGGTCTGCGGCATTGCCAAGACGTTTGGACATTTTCTGTCCGTTTTTGTCCAAAACCAAACCATTCGATACGACATTTTTATAAGCGACGGAGTCAAAAACCATTGTTGCGATGGCATGAAGGGTGTAAAACCAACCTCGAGTTTGGTCAACGCCTTCTGCAATGAAATCTGCGGGAAAAGCCTGATTTTTATCAATTAGGTCTTTATGTTGGAAGGGATAATGCCATTGTGCATAAGGCATGCTGCCCGAATCAAACCAAACGTCGATTAAATCTGCCTCTCGTTTCATGGGTTTCCCTGAGGATGAAACCAGGATTATTTCATCAACAATGTTTTTATGCAAATCAATTGTTGTGTAATTTTCTTCGGAATTGTTTCCGACTTCAAATTCCTCAAAAATATCCTTTTCCAAAACACCTGCTTTGACGGCTCGTTCCATTTCATCCTTCAATTCCTTAACGGAACCGATGCAGATTTCTTCCTTGCCATCTTCCGTTCTCCAAATTGGCAACGGAATTCCCCAATATCTTGAGCGAGATAGATTCCAGTCGTTGGCATTTGCCAGCCAATTGCCAAAACGTCCTGTTCCAGTTGCTTTTGGTTTCCAATTGATGGTGTCGTTGAGTTCCACCATTCGGATCTTGATATCTGTAACTTTAATAAACCAAGAATCCAACGGATAATAAAGAATGGGTTTGTCGGTTCGCCAGCAATTTGGGTAGCTGTGTTTATATTTTTCGACCTTAAAGGCTTTGTTATCTATCTTTAACTGGATTGCCAAATCAACATCCACCGAAACTTCTGGAGCTTCGCAATCCTTATAATATTCTATCTTGACGTATTTGCCAGCGTGTTCTTCCATTTCTGGACGAAATTTTCCTTGCAAATCCACCAATGGCACTAAATTTCCACTTTCATCTTTAACCAATAGCGGCGGAATTTCCGGGGTCGCCAGTTTAGCGACCAAGGCATCGTCCGCTCCAAAAGTTGGTGCTGTATGGACGATTCCTGTACCATCTTCGGTAGTGACAAAATCTCCTGCGATCACTCTAAAGGCATTTTCAGGATGTTCGTATGGCAAGGCGTATTCTAAAAGTTGTTCATATTTGATACCTACCAAATCTTTTCCTTTGAATCCTTTAACGATATAATATGGAATCTTTTTACTGTCAGAAACATATTCCAACAATTGCTGTTTAGTATCTATGTGATAAAATTTTCCTGCGAATTGTTCATTCACCAAATTTTTTGCAAGAATCACATTAACAGGCTCAAATGTGTATTGGTTATAAGTCTCCACCAATACATAATCGATTTTCGGTCCAACAGTCAATGCTGTATTGCTCGGAAGTGTCCAAGGTGTGGTGGTCCAAGCCAAAAAATAAATCGTACCCTCGTTCTTTAAAAAATCTGGCAGCGAACTTTCAATGGCTTTAAATTGTGCCACAACTGTGGTGTCTGTAACATCTTGATAGGTTCCAGGCTGGTTAAGTTCGTGTGAACTTAAACCTGTTCCCGCTTTTGGTGAATAGGGTTGGATGCTATAACCTTTATACAACAAATCTTTGTCATAAATCTGCTTCAACAACCACCAAACACTTTCCATATATTTTGGCTCGTACGTGATGTATGGGTCATCCATATCCACCCAATAGCCCATTTTTTCAGTCAAGTCATTCCACACGTCAGTGTAACGCATGACGGCTTTTCTGCAGGCAGCGTTGTAGTCTTCGACAGAAATGGTCTTTCCGATATCTTCCTTTGTGATACCGAGTTCTTTTTCAACTCCCAATTCGATAGGCAAACCGTGCGTATCCCAACCTGCTTTTCTCTTTACCTGAAAGCCTTTCATGGTTTTGTAGCGTGGAAAAATATCCTTGATCGCACGTGCCAAAACGTGATGCACGCCAGGCAATCCATTGGCGGAAGGAGGCCCTTCAAAAAAGACATAAGGCTTGTGTCCTTCACGAGTGCTCACGCTTTTCTCGAAGATGTTATTCTCTTTCCAATACCTACCGATTTCCTCGGCAACTTTTGGTAAGTCAAGACCTTTATATTCAGGGAATTTACTACTCATTATCTCCTTAATTCTTTTCGAAGTGCGAAATTAAGGATTTTTGGGAAAATAGAAAGAGGAATTTGATTAAAAAACCATTTTAGGACTTTGAAAGAAAATCTTCTTTCTTAATGACTTTTTTCAAATGCATTCTGAAACCTTTTTGCCTTTGCCAGCAAAACTTGTTGGTCATCAGATGTTGTATTGGTTTCAGAAACAACTCTTCCTTTTTTGAGATAGATGGTTTTGGTATCATTTCCAGAAACCGATTTTAGATATACCAATTCATTATCTTGAAAATAATAAGATTCGGTAATTGTCTTATCGGTCATTTCCACATTTTTTATTTTGAAAAGCTTGTTGGAGTTGACATCAAAATAGACCGTATATTTAAATGTCCCAATATCTTTAAACCCTTCGGAATCAGTCAATGCGCCTTCAATAACTTCTTTTTTTAAATTGTTATTATTGTCAACATTTGATATATAGGAAATGGCTTCTTTTTTAAGTTCTTCTTTATTGACAACAGCTTTTTTTGCTCCACATGAACAAAGAGTTGCTACCATGATGATGGCTGATATAATTGATTTTAGTTTCATATAAATTTTATTTTAAACGATAAAGCCAACCAAATCCTCGATCTTGGATATGAGTTGGATTTTAATGACGGTTTTTTTTAAGGTGATTTTATTATACTTTGAAACAAAAATGGTGGAAAATCCCAGCTTTTCTGCTTCCAAAATGCGCTGTTCCACACGTTGCACGGGACGAATCTCTCCGGATAGCCCAACTTCTGCTGCAAAGCAATAATCTTTGGGAATTGCTATATCTTCATTGGATGATAATATAGAGGCCACAACTGCCAAATCAATAGAAGGATCGTCCACTGTGATGCCACCTGTAATGTTCAAGAAGACATCCTTGGCTCCAAGATGGAAACCTGCCCTTTTTTCCAAAACTGCCAAAAGCATATTCAATCGTTTGGCGTTGAATCCTGTGGCACTACGTTGCGGTGTTCCGTAAACTGCGGTACTTACCAAGGCCTGAACTTCAACCAATAAAGGTCGAACTCCTTCCAATGTTGCAGCAACAGCATTTCCGCTTAATTCTTCATCTTTTTTGGAAATCAGGATTTCTGATGGATTGCTGACTTCCCTTAAACCTGTGCCTTGCATTTCATAAATGCCCAATTCGTGTGTCGATCCAAAACGATTTTTATTGGCTCGCAAAATCCTGAAAATATGGTTGCGGTCTCCTTCAAATTGAAGTACAGTATCGACCATGTGCTCCAATATTTTCGGTCCAGCGATGTTGCCGTCTTTGGTAATGTGGCCAATTAAAATTACAGGTGTGGCAGTTTCCTTAGCATATTTAATCAGTTCGGTCGTGCATTCCTTGATTTGAGAAATGCTTCCGGAAGACGATTCGATATAATCGCTGTGCAAGGTCTGGATGGAATCAATAATGACAATATCCGGCTCCAAAGCCTCGATTTGCTTAAAAATATTTTGGGTTTTGGTTTCGGTAAGAATATAACAGTTGTCACTATTCGGATGGATGCGCTCTGCTCGCATCTTAATCTGTTTTTGGCTTTCCTCACCAGAAACATATAAAGTTTTATAAGGTAATCTCAACGCAATTTGAAGCATCAAAGTGCTTTTTCCAATGCCTGGTTCTCCGCCCAACAAAATCAATGACCCTGGAA
>JBDSFP010000399.1:0-6791 GCA_039919415.1 Aquaticitalea sp.
AAATGGTATTTTACATCGCCATCAAAAATTTCCTGCTCATAATCCTTGCCATCAAATTCGCTAAAGAGATCTTTTGCAGATTTCCCAAAGATATTTATCAACGTACTCAAACGTCCACGATGCGCCATTCCCATGACAAATTCCTGAACGCCGTATTCGGATGCTTTTTCAATCAACGCATCAAGCGCAGGAATCAAGGATTCGCCACCTTCAAGCGAGAAGCGTTTCTGACCTACATATTTGGTATGTAAAAAACTTTCAAAAGCGACGGCTTCATTCAGTTTTTTAAGGATGTGCTTTTTCTCTTCTGTAGAAAATTTTGGTTGATTGTCGTTGATATTCAATTTACGTTGAATCCATTCCAATTCCTTTGGGTTTCGAATATACATGTATTCTACTCCGATAGACTCACAATAGATTTTTTGGAGATGATTAATAATATCCTTTAAAGTTTGTGCTCCGAGGCCCAAAATTTCTCCAGCATTGAAAACCGTGTTAAGATCATTTGAGGAAAGTCCAAAGTTTTCGAAGTCGAGCGTTGGGTCATATTTTCTACGTTCGCGAACCGGATTGGTTTTTGTAAATAAATGTCCACGATTTCGATACCCATCAATTAAACGTATTACTTGAAACTCCTTACGCATGTGTTCGGGCACTTCCGGTAGAATGCAATTTTCGACCAAGACGCCATTCAAATCTGCATTTTCAACTCCAAAGTCAAAGCCTTGGAAAAAGGCTCTCCAACTTGGTTCCACAGAGTCCGGATTTCTTAAATATTGATCGTAAATATCAGCGAAATAAGCTGTGTGTGCTGCGTTAAGAAAAGAATATTTGTCCATTATAGGTTTTGAAACTTTATGGTGTTCTCAAATTTTTATCAAAAATACAACATTTGGCAAAATTAGAATTGCATTTAGTATATTTATGTGATATAAAACTATCTAAATTTATAATCGGATAAGATGCGTTTGTTTCAACCTAAAATCCCTCTTTTATTTCTTTTTGTCACAATGGTTTCTTCTGCGTTATTTGCTCAAAATGAGCATTCGAAAGATTTTTGGAATCATGTGCATTATGGTGGTGGCATTGGCTTAAGCTTCGGGGATGGATTTTTTAGCGGGACGTTGGCTCCTAGTGCCATTTATGAATTCAATGAGCAATTTGCTTTTGGCGTTGGCCTCAACGGAACTTACAATTCCTTGAAAAACACATATAAATCGACTGTTTTTGGAGGAAGTCTTATCGGACTATTTAGCCCCATCCAAGAAATTCAATTGTCCGCTGAATTTGAAGAATTGAATGTAAGCAGAAATTGGGAAGATAGACTCAATATCGAAAACCAGAATTATTGGTATCCAGCCTTGTTTATTGGTTCAGCGTACCGTGCCCAAAACGTCGCGATTGGTATTCGGTATGATGTGCTTTATGACAAGGAGAAGAGTATTTATGCTGAGGCATGGGCACCTTTTGTGAGGGTATATTTCTAAAAGCCCATCCCTAGCTCTTCCCTAGTGGAAGGGAATCTATAATGAATATCTATTCCTGTAATATACTTTTTGCCATTCACGTTTCAAGATGAGGAAGGTGACCTCTTCCGATAATTGCATTGCATCATCCTCATTTAATTGATTTATTTTTTCTTCGGAAACATCAATGATATAAAGCAGGTTGAGATAGTCCATGAATTTTTCCTGGATGAGTTTGAAAACGGTTTCGTGCAGCAGCAACTTTAAACTTGTGGGCGGAACCTCTTCATTAAATCCGATGTCGATGTTGGCAAAAACCAGATCCTTGTTGAGCTGTTTAACGAGTTTTTGATATAGATTGAGCTGATTGGCTACAGCAACTACATCTTCGAAAGTGGTTAAATTTTTCATATTAGGGAATGTCAAACCTTAAAGTTTTGGACCCCAAAGCTTCGGGATTTTGAGGTTTTGCTAAACATTTCTATTCATTAATTCATTTCCAAATTGTTTTAGGATTTTTTTCTTTTCATCGGAAATAGATAGGGTTTCCAATATCAAAAACGCTTTATTGGTAAAGTTTCTTATCTCGGCTTGTGTGGCTTCCGCCGAACCGCTTGAAACAAATATTTGTTTGGTAGTTTCTATCTTTTCGGTCGAATCTGAAGGATTGACACCAAACAAATGCTCCAATTGCAAACGATCTTCATCAATAGAAAACGCCAAAGCTTTCAAATATAAAAAGGTCTTTTTATTTCCAATGATATCGCCGCCCACTTGCTTTCCAAAGGTGCTTGGGTCGCCAAACGCGTCCAGATAATCATCCTGCAATTGGAAGGCAATCCCAAGGTTTTTACCAAAATCATAAATTTTATTCTGGTCGCTCTCTGTAGCCTTGGCCACAATTGCTCCCATTTTCATGGCCGCACCAACTAAAACGGCGGTTTTACATTCTACCATTTTCAAATAATCGTCAATCGACACGTCATCACGGGTTTCAAAATCAATATCGTATTGTTGACCTTCACAGACTTCCAATGCCGTCTTGCTGAATAATTTTGCAAGTGCCTGAAAAGTCTTGGCATCATAATTTTCAAATAGCTGATAGGCCATAATCAACATGGCGTCGCCAGAAAGAATACCTGTATTAAGATCCCATTTTTCGTGAACAGTTGCTTGACCTCTACGAAGTGGTGCATCATCCATTATATCATCATGTACCAAGGAAAAATTATGAAACACTTCTATGCTCAAGGCAGCATTGAGTGCTTTTTGATACGTAGAACCGAACATCTCGGATGTCAAAAGCGTCAAAATTGGTCTCAAACGCTTTCCACCCAAATTGAGGATGTAATTAATAGGTTCGTATAAGGATTCCGGCTGTTTTTCAATCCTTTGATCGTTGAGAAACTTTAAAAACGCGTTTTGGTAGAATTGAATGTTTTGCATAAGGCAAAAATAAAGGAATTGTGTTTATTGCCACACTATTTTGGATTAATAAAGACCTCAAAGGTTTCAAAAAATTTTGAGGCCTGAATATTCTTAATCAAATGTTAAATTATCATTAAACTGTGGAAACTATTTTTGTTTTTAAAGTTTCCTGATGTACATTTGCATCCGATTATGAGAGAAAAAATTATACATAAAGCTGCCGAATTGTTTTTGACCCTTGGTTTTAAAAGTGTCACTATGGATGATATTGCCAATGAAATGGGTATTTCCAAAAAAACGATTTACGTGCATTTTGAAAATAAGACAAAATTAGTTGAGGCCACAACTTTAGCAATGTTTGAAATCATTTCCCATGGTATAGAAGGTATATGTCAAATGGAAAACGACCCAATTGAGGAAATTTACGATATCAAAAAATTAGTGATGGAGCATCTGAAGGATGAAAAATCGTCACCCTATCATCAACTACAAAAATATTATCCAAAAATCTTCAATACCTTAAAATCGCAACAATACTGCGTGATGCAGGATTGTGTCTCCAATAATTTAAAACGCGGAATAGAACTTGGTTTATATAGGGAAACTATGGAAATAGAATTTATTTCCAAGATTTATTTTACCTGCATGATGGCATTAAAAGACAAAGAACTGTTCCCATTGCACAATTTTTCTATGCAGAGCTTAATGAATCACTATCTCGAATATCATTTAAGAGGCATTTGTACACCAAAAGGCCTTGAATCATTATCAAAATTCATCAACCATCAATCATAACCAATGAAAAAAAAACCAATCTTATATCTCATATTACTATTATCTTCTTTGGGGTTTTCGCAAGAAATCCCTGAACAATTCAGTTTACAAGAAGCCATCGATTTTGCGATCCAAAATAATCGAACAGCAATCAATGCACAAAAAGATATTGAAGCCGCAAAAGCTCAAAAATGGGAAACAACGTCAAGTGGGCTACCCCAAATATCTGCGAAGGCTGATTATCAGAATTTCTTAAAACAACAGGTTCAAGTGATTCCTGCGGAATTTTTTGGTGGCAATTCTGGCGAGTTTGCTGAGGTGGTTTTTGGCACCAAACAAAGTGTCACCGCGTTTGCAACTGTCAATCAGAAACTGTTTGATGGCTCTTATATTGTTGCGTTGCAATCGGCCAAAGTTTTTTTGGAAATCTCCCAAAATGCCAAGACCAAAACTGATTTGGAAGTCCGCAAAGCGGTCATAAACGCCTATGGAAATGTCCTTTTAGCCAAAGAAAGTATTTATATACTAAGAAGGAATTTAGATGTGTTGCAAAAAAATCTTGACGAAACCACAAAAATCTTTGAAAATGGATTAACGGAGGAAGAGAATGTTGAGCAGCTCAAAATAACCTTATCTGGTGTGGAAAGCAGTTTAAATAACACAACTCGTTTAAAAACATTGGCGTATCAAATGCTCAACATCACTCTTGGCATCGATGTGTATCACCCAACTGTTCTTACAGATGATTTGCAAACATTGACGCAGCAGAACATCTCTCTAGATTTGTTGGAAGGTGATGCCAACGTTGAAGATACTATTGATTATCAAATTGCAGAAAATACCAAAAAAACAAAGGAGTTGATGCTTAAACTTGAAAAGAGCAAAGCTTTACCAACTTTAGATGCCTTTTTGAATGGCGGTTATTCTGGCTACAATGATAATTTTAATTTTGCCAATAAAGACCAATCTTGGTTTGGTTCGTCCCTCTTCGGCGTATCACTCAACATTCCGATTTTCAGTTCTGGGATGCGTAGTGCAGCCACACAACGTGCGAAAATCAATCTTGAAAAGTCAGAAATTGATTTGACCGACACCGAACAAAAATTAAAATTGAAGATTTCCTCTGCAAAAAGTGAT
Source organism: Aquaticitalea sp. (assembly GCA_039919415.1). Lineage (GTDB taxonomy): Bacteria > Bacteroidota > Bacteroidia > Flavobacteriales > Flavobacteriaceae > JBPOFM01. The sequence continues at coordinate 4,806 of JBDSFP010000399.1, forward strand.
TATCAATTTGCCATTGAGGATTATGAAAACAAGAAACAGAATTTGGGATTGGCAGAACGAATAGAAAACAAAAACCAAACAAAGTTTTTTGAAGGTATATCCACTAGTTTTGATTTGAGACAGGCACAAACGCAATTATATACAGCACAGCAGGAATTTTTAAGAGCTATGCTGTATGTGATCAATAATAAGGCAGCTTTGGAAACTATATTAAACACAGTACAAACCAATTAATCAATCATCAAACAACTATTATGAAACATACATTCTTAATTCTTCTCATAGCACTTCTACTAAGCTCTTGTGGAAAAGAAGAAAAAAACTCCGTAGATAACGTTTTAAAGAGCAACAATCTAGAAACTATACGTAAAAAACGTGCGGAAATGGTAAGCGACCAGGAAGCCATCCACGACAAAATTAAAATGCTCGATGAAAAAATCGCTGTTTTGGACACTACCAAAAACGTGCCTTTGATTACAACCTTCAAAGCATCGCATGAAGCATTTGTACACATGTTGGAACTTCAAGGCAACGTGACCACCAAAAATCTATTGGTCATCACTCCAGAATACAATGGCATTCTTACCAACGTTTACGTCAAAGAAGGGCAAAAAGTATCTAAAGGACAGATTTTGGCAAAAATAGACGATGGTGGTTTGGGACAACAATTGGCTCAATTGCAAATCCAATCCGATTTGGCAAAAACCACTTTTGAACGTCAGAAACGATTATGGGATCAAAAAATCGGTAGTGAAATCCAATTTCTTCAAGCAAAATCATCTTACGAATCACAACAACAAGCCGTCAGTCAATTGAAACAGCAACTGGCAAAAACAACTGTCAGGGCACCATTTTCCGGAACCATTGACGATGTCATTACCGAACAGGGAAGCGTGGTAGGCGCAGGCCAGACCCAATTGATGCGAATCGTCAATCTTGATGATATGTACATCGAAACAGAAGTTCCTGAACGTTATGTTTCGGACGTGACTGTTGGAAAAAGCGTATCCGTTGATTTTCCTGTTTTAGGAAAAACAATTGACACTAAAGTGCGCCAAGCAAGTGATTTCATTAATCCTGCCAATAGAACTTTTAAAGTTGAGGTAGCTATTCCAAATAAAGAAAAATCAATTAAACCAAATTTAACGGCAAAACTTAAAATCAACGATTACACGAGCGACAAAGCACTGTTGATACCTCAGAGCATCATCTCTGAAAATGCAGAAGGTGAGCAATATGTCTATGTGGTAACTGATAAAAATGCAGCAGGTGAAGGCGTTGCCAAAAAAGTGATCATCAAAACCGGAAAAACCCAAGGGGATGTCATTGAAATATTGGAAGGCATTGACGATGGCTCCGAACTAATTAATGAAGGCGCCCGAAGCGTCAAAGACGGACAACCTGTAAAAGTAATAACCTTTGAATCTGAAACTAATGACCAAAATTAAAAAGAAAAAGGAAACCGATAAGGAATTTGGTTGGTCTTCATGGGCCATTGGTAACAAGACCACCATGTATGTGCTTATTGTCGTGATTTTCTATTTGGGAATTCTCGCCTTTTTCAACATGCCACGTGAAAATTTCCCAGAGGTCAACGAAACGAAAATCTATTTAAGTACCGTCTACCCTGGAAATACGGCAGAAGACATTGAAAAGCTGATTACCGATCCTTTGGAAGACCAGCTGAAAACGGTGAGCAATGTCACGAAAATCACCTCTACTTCGCAAGAAGATTACTCAATGGTCATTGTGGAGTTTGATGAGGGATTGACGGTAGAGCAAGCCAAGCAGAAAGTTAAGGACGAAATTGAAAGCGAAACTTCGAGTGAAGATTGGCCAACATTCAATGGCGCCAAAGTAGAACCTAATGTATTCGAATTAAGCCTTTCGGAGGAAATGCCAATCTTGAACATTAATCTTTCAGGTGATTATCCCGTTGAGAAATTAAAGGATTTTGCTGAATTGCTTCAAGATGAAATTGAAGAT
>JBDSFP010000446.1:0-6410 GCA_039919415.1 Aquaticitalea sp.
AATTATATTACACAGATCATTGACTATGTGACCGAACATTTTGACGTTTATATTTTGTTTAACTATGCGCCAAATCAAAAGGTAGATGCAGAAAGCATTTACAACAATTGTAAACATAAAGACGCTATTATTTTTGATATTTACGAAGATAACATCCGAGGTTTTATTCAGTTGATGAACAAATGCAACCTGCTTGTGGCCAATGAAGGTGGAAATGTTCATATAGCCAAAGCCATGGATAAACCTACATTCACCATTTTTTCACCCTACGTTTTAAAAGAACATTGGGCCAGTTTTGAAGATGGGGTAAAACATACATCTATTCATTTATTGGAAGAAAAACCGGATTTATATACAGCTCAATCAAAGGAAGAGCGTCGTGAAATTGAAAATAATCCCACTATTTTATACAATCAATTGACACCAGAACTTATAATCCCAAAATTAAAGGCTTTTTTGGATCATCAACTAAAGCGAAATTTATGAATATAATTGATAAATTTCATAATTGGAGACGAAAACAACGATGGAACAAACAGTACAAAAATGGTCTTTGGGATAATTTGAATAGTGAAACAGAACGTATTCGTTACCAAACCATTATTGATTTTATTTCAACTTATGGCTCAAAACACCCAAAAATTTTAGATTTAGGCTGTGGAGCGGGAATTTTGTGCAACCGATTAAAAAATGTTGATTACAATTATTTTCTTGGTATGGATTTCTCATCGGTTTCTATTGAAAAAGCCAATTCGCTACATCTCAATAAAGCCGAATTTATCTGTGCTGACCTTCACATATTTATGCCAAATCAAAATTTTGATATTATTGTATTCAACGAAGTGTTTTATTATATCAATGACAATGAAAAAGAAAATGTATTGAACCGAATGATTGGCTGTTTAAATGAAGATGGTATATTCATCACATCAATGTATAGAGAAGGTATCAGTTGCTGGGAGGTTTTTGACTCAAAACTAAAACAACTTCAGTTTACTACGGTTACGACTGATAATGAGAAGACCTACTGGAAAATTGGTGTCTATAAGGCACATTAATCAACATACACAATTCCGAAATCTGTCCATTTTTTGTGTTCTTTGTCAGTTGTTTTTCTTATGAGCTTGTTTTTCTCTAAAGCTTCTGCATCAATATATCCTCTGCTATGGTCTAAATGTAAACAAATGGCTGTATAGCGCAACTGAATTGGTTTGATACCACTATTCATCATTCGCTCTCCTAACTCTCGATCTTCTCCACCATATTGCATACGTTCATCAAATCCATTAACAGCCAAAATATCGGCTTTCCAACCTGATGAATTGTGGCCATTCCAGGTTGCTTTGGTTGGAGTTACTTTATTGAGCAACCAGGCTTTAAACCCCTTGGATGACAATTTGTTATTTTTAAAGCTTGATTTTAAACCCTTTTCCTTTAACCATGATAAATCAAAACAAGTGTTCGTGTAAATATCTTCTTTGGTTATTCTTTTAGAAATATCGATTGGCAACTTAAAGTAACCACCAGAAAGAAAACAACCTTCCTGTCTGTATTTCACATGTTGTTCTACAAAATCCGATCTTGGAATGCAATCGCCATCAGACATAACTATATAAGGTGTTGTGCAATTTACGATGGCTTTGTTAAGGATTTTTGTCTTTTGGAAACCATTGTCCTCTTGCCAAATATGAACAATTTTGTAAAATACTTCGGCTTGGAGTTTTTTGATTATATTAAATGTGTCTTGTTTTGAACCATCATCCGCAATGACGATTTCAAATTGCCGATAGGTTTGATTGTTGTAACCACAAAGCACTTTTTCCAACCATTCTGGAGAATTATAAGTACTGATTATTATGGAAGTATCTATGGTCATTCTGTGAGCAAATATAAAGTTATTTTACTAATTTTGTCCTTTACCAATTCAATGCCGACACTCACAGTAATCATACCAACTTATAACGAAGAGCACTATCTTGCAGGTGCTTTGTATTCGGTAAATTTTGCAGATGAAATTATTGTGGTAGATTCGTTTAGTACTGATAAAACCGTTGCGATTGCAAAATCATATAATTGCAAGATTATAGAGCGAAAATTTGATAATTTCTCAAACCAAAAAAACCATGCATTGCAATTTGCTACCAATGATTGGGTTCTGTTTTTGGATGCTGATGAACGCATAACTTTTGTGTTACAGCAAGAGATAAAAAATGTAATGAACACTGGATCTTTAACTGCTTACAAACTCAACTTTCCTCATTTTTTTATGAATCGATTTCTATACCATCACAATAATGATGTCACTCGATTAGTCAAACGCGAGTCTTGTCATTTTGAAGGTGATGTCCACGAAAAATTGGTTGTTAATGGAACCATTGGAAAGCTAAAAAATCCTGTATTGCATTTTACGTACAAAGGATTGGAACATTTTATCAATAAAAAAGATAACTATGCATGGTTTCAAGCCAATCAATTAATGGAAAAAGACAAAAAAACGAGCTATTTTCATTTGGCATTTAAACCATTTTATCGTTTTTTCCATAGTTACATTATAAGAGGTGCCATTTTGGATGGTGTCGCTGGTTTATCTGTGGCAAGTATTGATGCTTATGGTGTGTTTTCACGATATGCGAAATTGATGTTGCTTAAGAGAGGGATGAAGTGATGGATCAACCCTCTCGTTATTTATTTCTTCTCGGAAATCAATGCCACTATTTTTTCCAAGGATGAGAAATTATATGGGATTTAAAATAACTTTAATTTTCCAAAACGCAGTTTCAACTTGAACTTACTCAAAGAATCTTCTCCTTTAATATCGATACGCTGCACTTCATAATTGTTTTTAAATGGAAAGGTATTTACACGATTTCCAATTCGCAGTCCGTAGGCCATTTGGTGTTTATGAAGACATTTGAAAAATTCGTTTCGCTCCGGATTTTTCCTTGGATATTTTCCAAAAGGATAGGCCAAAACATTGTTAATTGGCAGTTGATTTTTTTTGATGAATGCTTTACATTTCTCAAAATCGGCATCAATTTCATGGATGGCCATTTCACTATAATTGGAATGATCAAACGAATGCAAACCCAATTCCACAACCGATTCATCCAAAGATTTCAATTGTTCTACGGACATAATCTTCGCGGAATTGCTGTTCCATGAATCCATACCATTCACAAATCCAAAAGGAATCAAAAACGTGGCTTTTAGGTTGTATTTCTTTAACAAAGGATATGCAAATTCCAATTGATTGACATAGACATCATCAAACGTTATAATAACGGATTTTTTTGGCAATTGCTTGGTCTTATTAAAATCCTGAAGCTCTGAAAAATGAAAGCTTTGAAATCCTTTCATTGCCAAGTAAGCAAACTGTGCCTCCAGCATATCGACTGCCAGGGTCAAACCTTTGCTGTCATTGAATTGTTGACAAACACTGTGATACATTAAAACTGGTAAACGTACCATAAGTGAAAATAGCTTAAAATTATTGCTGCTAAAAATGCTTACTTTTGTTCACAAATTTACATAATTTTATTTCTGTTGAATGATCAGTGCGCTTGCCATCACATATAATGAAGAAAAACACATTGAGCGCTTTATCAAAAGCCTTGCATTTGCTGCTGAAATCATCATTGTCGATTCCAATAGCACTGATAAAACTGTTGAAATGGCAACTGCCTTGAATGTAAAAGTCCTCACAAGGAATTTTGATAATTTTTCCGCCCAAAAGAATTTTGCGCTAGAGCAAGCATCGTACGAATGGATTCTGTTTTTTGATTTGGATGAATTTATTTCTGATGAATTGGCACAAGAAATTCAATCAAAAATCAATTCCTCCAGTGATACCATAGCCTACAAAGTGAAACGAAATTTCTATTTTATGGGAAAACGCATCAAATACAGTGGGTTTCAAAATGATGCTGTGGTTCGGGTTTTTAGTAAATCCTCAGGGTATTTTAATTCCAATCTAGTTCATGAAACCCTCGAGATAAATGGCAAAATAGAAACATTGAACAATACATCTGATCATTATGGATATAAAACATTTGATTTGTACAATGATAAATTAACAAACTACAGCAAGTTGCAGGCTGAAATGCTCTACATTAAAAATGTACGTCCAAATTTTTATCATTTTTTGATTCGGCCTTTTTGGAGATTTTTTCATCAATATTTTGTAAAACTTGGTTTTATGGATGGAAAAGAAGGTTTTATTTTAGCCTATTTGAGTGCTTTTGCAGTCATTAAACGCTATTTATTTTTATGGACTAAATATAGAAACATCGATTGACATGAGACTTTTACAATTTACAGCTTCCGATGTTTGGCGTGGTCACGAACAAAAAATCATCTATTTATATGAAGCTTTCGAAGAAAAAAAGTACTTTGAAGATCAGTATATTGTTTGTCCCACCAATTCAGCAACCTATGACATAGCTATCGAAAAGAATATGCGAGTCATTGGTTTTGATTTCAAGTCAGAATATGATTTTGGGTTTGCAAAAAAATTAGCACAGATAGTTAAAGAGAAACATATAGATATCGTGTTTATACACAATAGCAAATCGCAAACTTTAGCGGTAATGTCACATTTATTTTATAAAATGTCTGCATCATTAGTATTATGTAGAACGCTCATAAAGCGTGTGGATACCAATTTTTTCAGAAAATGGAAGTACAATTATAGAGGCATCAAAAAAATCATCTGTGTGTCACGACCTGTTGTTGAAGCGTTGAAATTTGCCGTAAAGGACTCCAGTAAAATGTGCATTGTTGGCAGTGTTACCGACATTCACAGATTTACCAAAATAAAAAAAACAGGATCACTCCACAAAGAATTCAAGATACCTTTACATCATAAAATCATTGGTAACATTGCAGAATTTACAGACTTTAAAGACCATAGGACATGGGTGGATACTGTGGAAATATTGGTAAAGGAAAAGAAGGTAAATGCAACCTTTATATTGGTCGGGAAAGGCGAATTAGAAAATGAAATCCGGCAACAAATCAAGGATAAAAATCTGAATGAACATATTATCTTTGCGGGCTTTCGAAAAGACATTCCCGAAATTTTGCCCGAGTTCGATTTATTTTTATTTACTTCCAATAATGAGCCAACTGGTGGTGTTTTATTGGAAGCATATGCGTGTAGAGTTCCCATCGTTGCTGCAAATGCAGGAGGAATTCCAGAAGTGATCATAAATAATGAAACCGGTATTTTAGCTGAGGTGGGCAACCCTCGGGATTTTGCCGATAAAGTTGAAATACTCCTAAATGATGAATATTTACAAAGAAAATTCATTACGAACGGTTATCAGTTTTTGATTGAGAATTTTACAAAAGATGTCATTGCAAAAAAAATGTATATTCAACTAAAACAGGTATATGATAATGACACAAAAAACAAATAAAAGCGTCCTGTTCATTACCTATGATTTAAGTGGTTATTACGATTGCATTAAGGACGAATTAAACAATTATTTTAGCCATGTAGAATACCAAAATACGGCGTATCTTAAGTATAAATATAAAAATGTTGTAGAAAAGATATACGCCTTTTTCTATAAGCTTGTTACAGGACTAAAACTAAAAAATTATTATAAACTACAGACTATTATCGAGGCGACAAACAATAAAACCTATGACCTCATTATCATGGTTCGTCCAGATATATTTTTTGATTCGCAACTATTAAATCTGAAAGGAAGGACAAAGAATTTCGTCGCTTACTATCACGATTCGATTAACAATATTCCACGTAAAAAAAAGGTCTTCCACTTTTTTGACAAAGTGTATTCATACGAAAAAATGGATGTCAAAAAATACAACCTTCATTTTCTGACTAATTTCATTTATTTAAAGGCGACGGACATGTTCGCGAACAATACTGAACTCGATGCCTTTACCATTATGTCAAAAGATTTTCGATTGAAAACAATTGAAAATTTAGCTATTTTTATGAAAAGCAAGGATTTAAAATTTCAATTTTTAATACAATCCGATAAAAAAACACAATCTGATTTACTTCAGTTTATTTCAAAAAGATTGAACAACCAACAGGTTTTGGAATTTCTAAAAAAAACGAAAATAATTGTGGATATCCATAAATATGGAATTCAAGACGGTCTTACATTTAGGATTTTTGAAAGTTTATTTTTCAATAAAAAAATCATCACGACAAATACCGATATAAAAAACTATGATTTTTATAATCCGAACAATATTTATGTGATCGAAAATAGTGATGCAATTGATATCCCGGAAAACTTTTTTAAAACACCTTATCAGCCCATTCCTGATTCAATTTATCAAAAGTATAATTATACAAACTGGGTCCAAACTATTATTTCTTAAATAATTGAAGAATGAATAGCGAAATTTCCAAAGTTATCCAAACATTAAGA
>JBDSFP010000456.1:0-4457 GCA_039919415.1 Aquaticitalea sp.
AACCTTATCCAAAATAGCCGGAAGGGTTGCTTTTTTTACATTTATCGATACCTTGTAATGTAGCACGTCATCTTTGTAAAAGAAAATGTATTCGCTTTTGCTCTGGATTTCCTTAAACAATTCTTCCAATGAGATATCCTTCACATTGATATCTATCTTCGTCTGTGCTTTGGTACTGTTAGCAAAAACAGAACTCAAGCCAATGGTCACTAATAATAGAAAGACTCTCATAAGATGCAATAAGTAGTGTCTGAAAGAATTTATCCGTTGTCTGGGATAAAGGTTCTCATATTTATTCATAATTTTGTTTTAGTGGTTAATATGACTGTACTCACAGTGGTATTGATTCTTTAATTTCCAGAAGGTGTTGCCGCATCTTCTGGATTTTTTATTTGCTTTGATTCTGTTCAAATACTTCCAGTTTTTTTAGTTGATATTGATTTTAGTGTTAGTAATGGTATAATTGAATTTTGTGGTTTCCTGTATGGTTTTGATAACGTTTTCAACATTGTCCTTGACATCGAGATAGCCTGAAAACGAAGTGTTTGCCAAATCTTTGTCGTTTATGACAATTTGTATATTATAATATCTGGACACTTTTTTCATGATGGATTGCATGGAATCATTCTTGAAGATAAAGATGCCGTCCCGCCATGATAAGTATTTTTCTACCTCAACTTTTCGAGTTTTAATGTCTTTATCACTTCTATCATAGGTTGCCATAGTGCCAGGTGAGATTGTAACGGTTTCTTTGGAAGGTGAATTGGCGCTACTATCATAGGATATTTTGACACTTCCACTTTTTAAAACGGTATTGATGGCCTCATCATCATGGTAATTGCTGACATTGAACACGGTTCCCAAGACTTCGATGTCTTGCGACCCGGATTTCACAATGAACGGGTGTTTTTTGTCGTGGGCCACTTCAAAAATAGCTTCGCCTTCCAAATAGACTTCTCTTTTTTCTTGTATGAATGTCGCAGGAAAGACCAATTTAGATCCTGAATTGAGCCATACCTTACTGCCATCCGCCAACTCAATGGAGGAACGCTTGCCGTAAGGCACAATCAAGGTATTGAAGACCATTTTTTGATCCTTGCCAGTTTTCTGTTTGACTGATTCTGAATCTCCAATGGTGACCTGCTCACCGGATTTGGAATAGGAAATGGCCGCATCTGTGTCGGCAATCTCCACCTTATGGTTGTCGTTTAAAATTAACTTTATCTGATCTGGAACATTTTCCTTTTGCAATTCATTGACATAGGTATCCAAAGGCGAGATTGGTTTTTTTTCCTCTTGAAAAATGGTCAATGAAAACATGAACAAGGCACAGGCTGCCACCAATCCCACTCCATATTTGATATAACGTTTCCGTTGGATGTACCTTGAAATGGATTCGGAAATCCTATCCCTTAACTGATGTTTTTCTTGGTCTGAAATATTCATAAATGCTGATTATGGCTTCATTGGAATCGCATGAAATGGATTTTTAGGGGATGAAACCAGGCGTATAAGTTACCTCTCTATAAGTATAAGTCAGGATTGGCCTGTATATAGACAGTTTTTTTAAAGAAATATATAAGATAAAAGAAGGAACAGTGCAATATTGGCACGCAACACCTTGATTGCGCGATAAATAATGGTTCTAGAAGTTTGAACGGATACATTCATTATATCCGCAATCTCTTCATATTGGCGATTTTCTGTAAATCGTAGGAAGATGCATTGTCGTTGTTTTTTACTTAAGAATTCAAGGGCATTGGAAAGTTGAAGGGTTCTTTGGGTCACAAATTCGGTATCCATTAGTTCTTCTTCGTGGGAAACGACGCTTAATTTGGCATCCATATGCTCGGGAAACCAATTATTGGGAAGGCAAAACACCTTTGACTTTGGCGCTTTGAGGATTTGATTTTTTAAGGCTCGACATAGATAATAGTTGACATTATCGGTATCTGCGAGATTTTTTCGGTATTTGAAAAGGTTGAGAAACAGGTCGTGGATGGCGTCCATTACCTGTTGTTTGTCTTGGGAAAATTGACTTCCGTATGCCAACAATTCGTCTATAAAATGGTCGTATAAATGTCCCAGAGCTTCAACGTTGCCTTTTTTTAGCGATTGCCATAAAACGATATCTTCTAAGTCGTGTGGTTTCAAGAGAATTAGAGGGTTTTGATTTGTTAGCCACTTTCGTAAAGTAAATTTAACGATTTTTTAATATAATAAAAAAAAGAAGGTGGTTTTTAACATGAAAAAAAGAGGAAGTTAGGTCGGAAAGACCTCCAGAGTTCAGCATGTTTTAAATGGCTGTTAGCCTTTTAGGTCATTGCTAATATGTATTGATTGCACATTTATAATTTGAAATGATGAATGCCATTCCGTTTCCATTGAATTTTGATTCGTTTGTCCTTGTATCCGGATATGGATGTGTAATATAGTTTATATTTGTTTGAATATAATTAGTTGTAAGCCATTCAAAAATCGCTTAAAATTGACCTAAATATGTTAATAATCAACAGTAAATTAAATGATATCCCGGAAATCTTCAGGCTATATAAATTGGCCACAGAGTTTCAAAAAATAAAATTTCCAAAAAACCAATGGCCTGAATTTGACAAAGAATTAATAACTGCTGAAGTGGTTGAGAATAGGCAATTTAAATTAATAATTGAAACTAAAATAGCCTGTGTTTGGGCTATAACCTATAGTGATGCCCAAATTTGGGAGGATAGTGAAAATGATACTTCAATCTACATCCATCGGATAGCCACAAACCCTGAATTTAGAGGGAACAACTTTGTTCAGGCCATTGTTGATTGGTCTAAAAATTATGCCAGCAATCATAATAAACAGTTCATTAGAATGGATACCTGTGGAAAAAATGAGAGATTGATCAGTCATTACAAAAATTCTGGATTTAATTTTTTGGGAATGAAAAAATTAAAAAACACATCTGAGTTACCATCACATTATCATAATGCAGAAGTGTGCTTTTTTGAGATAGAATTAAAATAATGGCAAGCTAACCGAAGAAAACTCATTACACACATTAGTCTTTAACATTTTCGTGTTTAGTAACATTTCCAAATTACAATCGTCTTAAATCAAATAGTCGAAAAAGACAACATCAAGAAAATAACCATTGCAGAAGATATGATAAAAACAGTATCAAACAAAACAACTGCAAGAATTGCAGGCTTATTGTATCTCATGGTTGTCCTGACGGGGATTTTTAGCCTGATGTATGTTCCAAATAAACTAATCGTATGGAATAATGCATCAATGACTTTTCACAACATAACTGCATCTGAAACACTTTTCCGATTTGGAATTTTGAGTGGTTTAGCCTGTTTTACATTCTTTCTTTTCTTGTCCTTGGTTTTGTACAAATTGCTCAAACCAGTCAATGAAAATTACGCCAAACTTATGGTTATTTTCGTTTTTTTGAGCATTCCTATATTTTTCATAAATGTACAGAACCAATTAACCGTTCTTTCACTTGTAAATGACACAAACTCCCTAAATTTATTCTCTGCCGAACAAATACAATCGCAGGTTTTATTTTATCTGGACCAGTATGACAGTGGAATGTCAATTGTTCACATATTTTCTGGACTTTGGTTATTTCCCTTGGGATATTTAGTTTTCAAGTCGGGCTTTCTTCCTAAAATTTTGGGCATACTTTTAATATTGGGATGTTTTGGGTATTTAATAAATTTTATTGGATCTACTCTTTTTAAAAACTATTCGGAATTTGGAATTTCAAAATTTGTAAGTCTTCCTGCAAGTATAGGAGAAATTGGCACTTGTTTATGGTTGCTATTAATAGGGGTAAAAGTAAACGTAAATACAGGAAAGCAAAATGGCAAAAAATAAAATCATATTAGAGGACTTTAAAGTCAATATTAGGATAAAGCTATCGGCATTGTGGACTTCCGTAATGTTTTGCTACATCTATGGCGATTATTTTGAATTGTATGTTCCTCACAAAGTGGAAGGTCTTTTAAATGGACAAAATATGTTGGACAGTCCAATGAAATTATTTTTGGCCACTTTATTACTGACGATGCCTGCATTAATGATTTTTCTAACCTTAATGTTAAAACCAAAATTAACAAGAATATTGAATCTAATTTTAGGACTGTTTTTTACTCTATTTGTGCTTTTGGTTGCAATTTCCTCACTATCAGAATGGTTGATTTTTTATATTTTTTTATCAATAACAGAGATAATTATTACAACTTTAATTGTATGGAATGCTTGGAATTGGAAAAGACAAATATAGAGGAAAAACCATCCGTTAAGTCTTATATAAGCTATAGCCCGGACGTATCCACTTGGAATCCCAAAGCGTCGGAACCCTAGATTTAATAGTAGCTCCACCAGTCCCGAAGCGTCGGGAGAACCTGGATTGAATAGTAGCTCCACCAGTCCCGAAGCGTCGGGAGAACCTGGATTGA
>JBDSFP010000041.1:0-4524 GCA_039919415.1 Aquaticitalea sp.
GGCAAGCATCCCAGAATATGAAAAATATGCAGCCGAAGTTTTGGGACCACAACTACCGCCTGATGTTTATAAAGAAATCAAGGATATGGAAGCCAAAGAAGATTTTGCCAATCCAAAATATGCAGAATTGGTCACAAAATACTACTACACAGAACACGTCTTGCACATGCCTTTGGACCAATGGCCAGAATTTATCAATCGTAGCTTCTCTCATCTCAACCCAAACATCTACATCTATATGCAAGGCTATAGTGAATTTGGAGTGACAGGAAATGCTAGTTTGAAAGGCTGGGATGTTTCTGGTAGATTGAAAGAATTAAAAATTCCAACCCTAATGATTGGTGGCACCTACGACACCATGGATCCAAAATATATGGAATGGATGAGCACACAAGTGCAGCACGGAAGAAGTTTATCCGTCAAATCAGGCCATATTTCCCAATATGACGACCCTGAAACTTATTTTACGGGAGTGATAAAATTTATAAAAGATGTAGATGACGGTTCTTTCGGAACTGACAATATGTAACAACCAAAAACCAACCAATTATGCATTTAAAACAATCACTCATCATTGCAGTGAGCTTAAGTGTTATCAGCCTTACAGCTTGGGAACTCTATTGGCGTTCCCAAACAGATCACTACAAAGCTGGTTTAGAAGATGATAGATATCTGTGGGCAAAAGAAAGGGCAAAAGTTGAGACTGCCACTTCTGAAGACGTCATCATTATTGGTGCTTCAAGAACTGGTTTTGACTTTAACACACATGTATGGGAAGAAGTACAAGGGATAAAACCCATAAATCTTTCTACAGACGGAAAACCGCCAGGTCCTTTCCTGGATGATATCGTTTATAACACCTCATTTAATGGAACTATTGTAATTGGGGTAACACAAGAATTTTGGTTTAGCAAGGCAAACGAACCCTGGTGGGACGGGGCAAAAAAATGGATAGATCATTACCATAATGAAACATATGCTCAAAAACTGGGGTATATTTTTTCGAAACCATTACAGCGAAATTTAGTCATGTTGACTTCATCTGAACTGAAATTCTATAATGATCTGGATTTAAAATCACTTGTAAATAGAATTTCCATACCAGGAAGAATTGAAGAAGAGCGTATGCTGTACAATTTCTGCTATCATGATGAGGACAGAAACCTTATCATGTTTCCAGCTATGATCAACGACCCCAGTTTTGCGAAAAAAATCCAATATGTGTGGGACGGTTTTTTACCTTATTTACCAGAGTACAATGTTGTTAAAGATGATATGCCTGAAATATTTAATTATTATCAAAAAGTCATTTCTATTTTTAAGGCTCGTGGAGGTAAAATTATTTTTGTGTGCCACAAAGCTGAAGATGAATGGTATAAACATACCAAGAGAATGTTACCAAGGGAAAAAGTGTATGATCCATTCATGAAAATGGTCAATTGCCCCTCCTATCATTTTGAAGATTATGTATTGATGTCCAAATATACACTGCCAGATTGGTCTCACATGTATTATACCGACGCATTGACCTATACCAAGGATATGGTTACCAAAATGATTGAAGATGGCCATCTTAAATCACATAAAAATAAAAACAACTAAAACCAACCAATTATGCATTTAAAACAATCACTCATCATTGCCGTGACCTTAAGTGTCATGAGCATTGTCGCTTGGGAATTCTTTTGGCGTTCTCAAGGATTCTATCCAACATTGGACGACAACGAAGCCCTTTGGGCCATGCAACGTCAAAGAGTTGAAAAAGCATCTAGCCAAGACGTACTTCTTATGGGATCTTCCCGGGTACTTTTTGACATCCAACTGAACGAATTTCAGGAACAGACAGGGATTCGCCCGATTCAATTGGCATCAGTCGGTAGTTCTCCATTGCCCATATTTCATGATGTTGTAAACAACACTGATTTTAAAGGCACTATCATAGTTGGTGTATCACCTGGACTATTTTTTTCAACAACCTTTCCCCAAGCACAGCCTTGGAAATGGCCACAATCTAAAGTTGATTATTACAAAAAAAGAACCTATGCCCAAATATCAAACCATTTACTCTCATTGCCACTACAAGAAAATTTTGCTTTTTTAAGTGATGACCAAGGTGTTGACGGCATAAAATTGAAAGAGCTATTGGGCAAAATTAAAGTTGGAAATAGAGTCCCTGATCCTATGCCGCCGTTTCATGAATTTGGAGAAATAGCAGTAGATAGAAATCTTGTCATGAAACAAATTACAGTTACAGACACCGCCTATGCCAATTCAGTAAAAAAAGTTTGGATGTTTTTTGGCAAAAGTGCCCCGGCCCCTGATAAAAAGTCAACGATGGCATTCTTTTTAAAAGACCTCAACACATTTAAAAAACGAGGAGGACATGTAATTTTGGTTAGATGTCCCTCCAGTGGTATGTTAAAAGCAGGTGAAGACAGATTTTTACCACGGAATGGGTTTTGGGATACGCTTGTAAAAGCTTCAGAGGTAAAAGCCTATTATTATGAAGACTATGAACAGCTAAAACATCTGGAATGTCCAGAATGGTCACATTTGTCCGCTAAGGATGCCAGATATTTCACAACTCAATTGGTGAAAATCATGAAAGCCGATGGTGCATTAACTAACTCTAAAACCAACTAACCATGCTATTCAATTCATTAAGTTTCGGGGTGTTTTTGGTTATTGTCTTGATTTTGTATTATGCAAAACTCCTCAATTGGACCAATAAAAAACGAATGCTACTTTTTGCGAGTTATGTGTTTTATGGACTTTGGAATCCTCCTCTGGTCATCCTCCTTTGGATTTCAACCATGGTGGATTGGATTGCAGGCAATAAACTTGCGGTTGAAGAGAACAAACGCAAACGCAAGTTGTGGTTGTTAATGAGCATGTTCGTCAATCTCGGGTTTTTGTTCTTTTTCAAGTATCGGGATTTTCTCCTTGACAATTTTACAGCTGTGGTGAACACCTATGGCTATGGCTATCACGCACAGCCCATGAACATTATCTTGCCGATGGGAATTTCGTTTTACACCTTCCAAACGATGTCCTACACCATCGACATGTATTTAAAACGTTCCGAACGCGCCAGAACCTTTTTGGATTTTGCTCTTTATGTCACCTTCTTCCCACAACTGGTCGCGGGACCAATCGTTAGAGCAGAAGAATTGGTGTCACAATTTTATGAAGAAAAAAAGGCGACCATCAATCAATTCATTTGGGGTCTGTTTTTATTGACCATTGGCTTGTTTCAAAAAGTAGTGTTGGCAGATACCTTGTTGTCCGATACGGCCGATACCGTTTTCGGCTCAAAATCCATTCTCAACACATTGGATGCTTGGACAGGAACACTCGCCTTTTCAGGTCAGATATTCTTTGATTTTGCAGGGTATTCCACCTGTGCCATTGGTATTTCCTTATTGCTCGGCATTATTTTACCGGACAACTTCAGGTATCCTTATGGCGCCATCGGCTTTTCCGATTTGTGGCGACGATGGCACATTTCCTTGTCCACCTGGTTGCGCGACTATCTTTACATTCCCTTGGGAGGCAACAAACACGGCGTTGTAAGAATGTATTCCGCATTGATGATTACGATGCTGCTCGGTGGTTTATGGCATGGAGCGGCATGGACTTTTGTAATTTGGGGTGCATTGCACGGTATCTATCTTGTTGTTGAACGTATGTTGAAAAATAAGATCCATATAAAAATTGGCCCATATAATGGTATTTTATTGGCGCTCCTTACTTACACACTTGTCAACTTTACCTGGGTGTTTTTTAGGGCCAGGGAATTTTCCATTGCCAAGAACATGCTCTCCTCAATGTTGTTCATGCATCCCGATGGTGAAAAATTACTCCAATCTTTTGATATTATAAAAATTTTCATCATTATTACAATATTATTCATCTGTCATTATTCCATGAGAAATACCTCTATGAAAGCCGTTTCCTTAAAAACACCTACCTGGGTTTTGGGTGTCTTTTGGGCAGTCATGGTTTTCCTGATCGTAATTTCTCAAGGTGGTGGCGAACAATTTATCTATTTTCAATTTTAAATCTAAAAACAATTATATCATGAAAATCCATTTATCCCTCAACAACAATTTTAGAACATTAGTTTACACCATCTTGCTATTTCTCGGCGCTATGGGGTATTCCCAAACCAAAGATCACAGCGCAGATATCAGTAAAGCTGCCGACAACATTGAGCAGAAAGTCATCGATTGGCGTCACGACATCCATGAACACCCTGAATTGGGAAATCAAGAATTCAGAACTGCGGAACTGATTGCGAAGCATTTAAAATCCATGGGTATTGAAGTGCAGACCAAAGTGGGCGTAACTGGCGTCGTTGGAATTTTAAAAGGTGACCAACCAGGACCAGTTGTGGCACTTCGAGCAGATATGGATGCTTTACCTGTGGAAGAAAAGAACGGTTTGCCATTTGCTTCCAATGTAAAAACCATGTACAATGGAAAGGAAACTTCTGTAATGCATGCCTGTGGTCACGATGGCCAC
>JBDSFP010000185.1:0-7565 GCA_039919415.1 Aquaticitalea sp.
TTCTCTCAATTCTTTTAAACAAATTCTCAACTTATTGATTTTATCTTTATCTGTTCCTGCACCTAACACTTCTCCATAGTTCAAAGCTGATGAGCAAGAAGAACGAATCAGTTGTTTTGCCAAATAATCGCCTGCATACGATAATGGTTTTTTGTCATATAATAAAATAATGGAAGCTGCAAAATCCTCCAAACGTTCACTCAAATCAAATTTGGCATCGCTCATCTTTTCAAATTCAAGTTCGACTTCAATTTCAACTTCGTTTATTACATATGCTTCACTTCATCAGGCAACTCATAAAATGTTGGGTGACGATACACTTTGTCTTGTGCTGGTTCAAACATTTCGCCATTATGTTCTGGATTTGAGGCCGTGATATTTTTGGATTCCACGACCCAAATGCTTACGCCTTCATTGCGACGCGTATAAACATCACGCGCATTTTCCATTGCCATTTCGGCATCTGCAGCGTGGAGACTTCCGAAATGACGATGCTCCAATCCGTTCTTACTTCTAACGAAGACTTCCCATAAAGGCCAATTTTTTGGCTTCCCCACAGCCCCATCAGAAGGCGCGGGAATTTGGTTCTTATCTTTAATCATACCTTTTCAATAAATTGAAATCGAATTTAAAATTGAAGTTGAAAAATTTTCGATTTCAAATTCAAGTTCAAGTTGTTACACTGCTTGCTTTTCTTTTCTTTCTTGTTGTTTTTCTGCATGAGCCATGGCTGCATCCCGAACCCATTCGCCACGTTCCCAAGCGTCAATTCTCGCTTTCATGCGCTCTTTGTTGCATGGTCCATGACCTTTGACGACTTGCCAAAATTCGTCCCAATTTATTTCGCCAAAGTCATAGTTTCCACGCTCTTCATTCCATTTTAAATCTGGATCGGGAACAGTCAATCCGATTAAATCTGCTTGCGGAACGGTTTGGTCAATGAATTGTTGACGCAATTCGTCGTTAGATTTTCGTTTCAGTTTCCATTTCATCGACTGATCCGTGTGCACGGATTCGGCATCTGTTGGACCCAACATCATCAGACTTGGCCACCACCAACGATTCAAGGCATCTTGTGCCATAGCTTTTTGTTCTGGTGTGCCGTTTGCCAATTTTATCATGATTTCGTAGCCTTGACGTTGATGGAAACTTTCTTCTTTACAAACCCTGACCATAGCTCTAGCATAAGGTCCAAAAGAGGTGCTGCATAAAGGTACTTGATTGATGATGGCTGCACCATCGACCAACCAACCAATGGCTCCCATATCGGCCCAAGTGACGGTTGGATAATTAAAAATACTTGAATATTTCGCTTTACCTGAATGAAGTTGCTCGTACAACTCATCACGGGAAATGCCTAAGGTTTCGCATGCTGAATACAGATACAATCCATGACCTGCTTCATCCTGTACTTTTGCCAATAAAGCCACTTTTCGTCTTAAAGAAGGTGCTCTGGTTATCCAATTGCCTTCTGGGAGCATGCCAACGATTTCGGAATGTGCATGTTGCGACATTTGTCGGATATGTGTTTGACGGTACTTTTCTGGCATCCAGTCTTTAGGTTCTATTTTTTCGTCTCTTGCGATACGTGCTTCGAATTGTTTTTCTAGATTTTTTATTTGCTCATCACTCATAGGCTTCACCCCAACCCTCTCCAAAGGAGAGGGAGTTTAAAGGGATTTATTTTTAATTCGTTACTGTATATTAAATCTACAAGGTTTTGTAAACCTTACAGGTTGTTGTAATCGGTTTTGCGTTAAGGATTAAGGCATTTTTGGAGCTCTTCGAAGAGAGCGACTGCCGAAAGCCTGACTCTACGTAGCTTTTGCGAAGTAGAGTAACGCCCAAATTATTTTTTTACTAAACATCAAAATCAACCTTTACGATTTTACTTGTCGGAACGGATTGGCAACTCAACACAAAATTTTGGGCTACTTCCTTGTCCGCCAAAGCGTAATTTTTTTTCATTTTTACTGAACCTTCGATGACTTTGCACTTACAGGTACTGCACACCCCACCTTTGCAGGCAAATGGCAAATCGGCTCCTGCAGCCAAAGCACCATCGAGAATGGTGTCGAAATCGTCATCCATAATGAAATGGAATTCTTTTCCGCCGTCTATAATTGTGACTTCCGTTCCATCAGTTTTTTCTTGAAGAACTTCAGAAATATGTCTGTTTTCTTCTTCAGAACTTCCCGTGAAAAACAATTCGTAATGAATTTTTTCCATTGGCATTCCAGCGGCTTGCAATTCATCGCGAATCAGGAAAATCATGTCCTGTGGTCCGCAAATGAATGCGTGATTTGTATCAGGAATGTCGATAAATGTTTTGGTTAAAACTGCCAATTTTTCTTTATCGAATCGTCCATTTAAAAACGGAATATCACGTTGTTCCTTTGTTAAAAAATAAAATACTTGAAACCGTCCAAAGAACTCATTTTTAAGCTGTTCTATTTCCTCTTTAAAGATAATGGATTTTACGGTGCGATTCAAATAAAACAGCTTAAAGGTACTCTTTAACTCTTGATGCAAATGGGTTTTGATGATTGAAAGCAACGGTGTAATACCACTTCCCGCTGCAAACGCGATATAGTTATTATTGGCTTCAACATCCACATTTACTGTAAATTCACCATGTGGCGCCATGACTTCCAGGGTATCACCCTTTTTTAAATCGTTGAAAGCATAATTGGAAAACACACCTTCTCTTATAGTCTTTACAGCAACTTTCCATTCGCCATCCAAAGGGCTTGAACAGAGGGAATAGTTTCGTCTGATATCCTCACCATTGATTTGCTTGCGCAACGTCAAATGCTGACCTTGTTTGAACTTAAATTTTTCTTTTAGGTCATCTGGAATTTCAAAAGAAATTACAACGGTGTCTTTGGTTTCCTTATAGATGTCTGCGACTTTTATAGTGTGAAATTCTGCCATATACATGCCACTCTTTTAGGCGTGGTATCTCATCATTCTTATTCGTCCTTTAAATTAAACCTAAAAGTCCCGTCGATTCGGGATCGGAAACTTAGCAGGTTATACAAACTAACAATTGTTAGTTTACTTGACAAATTTACAAAAAATATTTCAAAATTATTTGTTAATTCCGTTGATTAGGACTGTGCTTAAATTTATGGAAAGTTCTTGACGGTTCAGTTCCTCTTTTTTTGGAATCCAGAGATAGAGTGAACGCAAGGTGGAAAGGATCGAGAACATGATGATTTCTGGATTGGAATCAATGATTTCGTTGGATTTGATACCGTCTTGAATGATGTTGATGAAGTCCTGTTCGTAGGTCTTTCTCAACTTTAAATAATACTCCAACTGATCTTCCAAATGCATCCAATCGTTGTTTAGAGATGCCATGCCATAGGTGTTTTTGGTTGTGATATCAACATGCAGTGAAACAATACTTTTTAATTTGTCAATGGTATTGCTATTTGAACTTTTGATGGCGTTCATTCCGGTAGTGAATTCTTCCGCCAAGGTAATTATGATTGCTTTTAAAATGTCCTGTTTGGAATCGATATGATTGTATAAACTTGCAGCTCTAATTCCCATTTCGGTAGCCAAATCACGCATTGTCACAGCGCTGTAACCCTTTTCCTTGAAAAGTTTGGCGGCTGTTTGGATGATTTCTTCTTTGCGTGTACCCGCGGCGTTCAAGGTTTCAGGTTTCTTATTTAAAGTTCAAAATTTGATCAATATTTTGTAAATTTAAACAAAAAGAAGATTATGGGATTTTTTGATTTTATATTTGGCAGTAAACAACTCCAAGTAAAGGAATTGCTGGACCAAGGTGCCATCATTTTGGACGTGAGGACACAACGGGAATGGGACAAAGGACATATCGATACTGCCAAACACATTCCATTGGACGATTTGAAAAACCATGTCGAGGAACTTCAGAAATTAGACAAACCCATCATTACCTGTTGTGAAAGTGGCGTACGATCCGCAAAAGCTGCGGAGTTTTTGAATTTAAACAATATAGTTTCAATTAATGGTGGCGGATGGGCTAGATTGAAGAGTAATTAAATAAAAGTTTTCAAAACTGTTCATTGCCATCCATCTAAATACCTGTAGTGAAAAAAAATAATAAATCTTTCGGGTTTCAAAATAGTAAGTTTCAGCAGACAAAACATGGTTCAACAAATATTTCTGTTCAAAATGGGCTCTTGTAGATTTATGAATAATGCACAAAAAAGGTTGCCGCTACAAGAACGGCAACCTCAACATAAAGCTCAATAATCTCTAATTATTCACTTTAATTTTTTCGACTTTTTTTCCTTTAAATGCGAATATAAACTCACCATCAGTAGAGATATCGATACCATCGCCATATTTTGGACTTCCGCCAATACCTTTTGATTGGACTGAACCTTTTGTTTCTCCCGTGTTCATGTCTATACCATATATAATATTTTTACTGTTTCGCTGGTCCCGCAGAAAATAATTGCCTTCTACTTCATAAAAATAATCGACGCCCCTAATTTTTTCGGTGGCAAAAACCCTTTTGCCATCACCTTTATTATATGATGCCAAGCCTTTTTCTGATAGCACGACAACAGTCTCCCCAAAATCGATAACATCTGTAGCCCTACCTACCTTTGCATCGTTGTGTTTTACATCAAAAAGCTGATTTCCGGTAGCAATGTCAAAACTGTAGAACTCATCGCCATCACCAACAAAAACAGTTTTTTCATCATCGACTATCAAATCTGTGATTCTTTTATCAAATTTGTCAGAGCGCCAGGCGGTTGTTCCTGAGTTATCATCAAGGCATAAGACACTGTTTTTCTGTGCTTTGTAATCCCAGAAAATATAAGGAACCCATTGTTTGGCGGAACCACCACCTATGCCACCAACAGCCATCAATGCTCCTGCAGTGCCTGTTGAGGCCTCTTCATATCTCAATTCCTGAACTTGTACTTTCCCGCCAACTTGAACCATGACTTTGTCACCTGTTTTGTATATGTTAGGCATGCAAAAAGCACCCGTAATTTTTTCTGAAGTCCAAAGTATTTTTCCAGAGCTTAAGTCATGTTTCTGAACAAATTTCGTTTTGTCCCTAGTGCCAAGCATGACTATATAAACGGCATCATCAGTAAATAACGGATCTGCAAGTGTTCTATAAATCTTGGTTTGTTTTTTACCGCCCAACAGACCCCCTGAAGAACCCTTGTCCATATCATTTTCATAGGTCGCTTCCCATAACTTCTGACCGTCAGCCATATTATAAACTTGCAAACCATTGAGATATAAAAACAGTTTGTCTTTATTGATCCACATGTCCACAATGGCTCTACGCGTGACCAACTCTTTTTCGATAAATCCTAAAAACGTGTTATCCCAAAGAATTTCTCCATTGGAAGCATTGATTTTTACCAATTGATTTTTGAAACCAGTAAACAAGGCACCAAGAGCAGTTGGTTTAAAGTTTATCATAATAATTTCGTTTGCCTTGGCGTCATAAATATACTTACCAACCCCTCCTTTAAATCGATTGGTTTCCCATATTTTTTCACCAGTATTGGCCTTGACCAATATCACAGATGCTTTTTGCGATATTAAAAAGGCATCCAATTCCGAAATGTACTTAACGGTTTCCAGTTCTGCCTGATCGCCACCATCTTCGATCTTTGTACCTTTTGGCATAAGATTCTGATATTCCCCAGAATTCCACATTTCTTTTCCAGTGGCAATATCTATGACCGCAACTCTATCCGCACCCAATTTTATTTCGTCGAACAAGAAAAGATAACCTCCATCGTCTTTCCAGATAACATATTGGTACTCGCATTTATTTGTTTTATTGGTCGTGATTTTTTTGTAATCGCCACTCCAAACTTCTTTTCCCGTTTCATCCAAAACGGTTGCTGAATTATCATCCGTTCCCAAAACATAGGAGCCATCGGTATTATTTACAGCCAACCGCGTCGCTTTATTGTCAAATTCGGATTCCCAAACGGTAGAAAAATTTCCAGATTTTTTTCCGGTTTTTCCAGTTTTTCCAGTTTTTTCTTTCCCCAATAATTTTTTGAATTGCGCAAAACTTGGTTGTGTTGATAACACTGAAAATGCAAACAACATAAATGTCAAAGTTTTACCCAGCTGTAAAAAATTGTTGTTTTTAAATTTTTGAATTTTTGATTTCATTGATTTTAAATTTAGAGATTAATTGAATTTTATGTTATACCTGATTTTATAGCGTTGTAGTTTTTGTAATTTAAATTTGAATTTGTGATCAAGGATATAATCTGACATGAAATTGATAAAATCAATATTCTTGATATCACTTTCAGCTTTGTAGAACGTTGAAACTTTTCCGTTTTGAACGACGCCAATATCCACAATCATGGAACCTTTGACATCTGCAAATTTTTTATTTTTCTTTTTTAAAAAATCTTGCGATTGAAATACTTCATCAATCTCTTTAGTAACGGTTTCCGCAACTACTTCTTCATCTGTAAGAACTGGTTTTTGAGCATGGGAATTAAATGATAGAACCGCAGAAAAAAAAAGAAAAAAAAGTGTAGGAATTGTAATTCTTTTGGAACGATTAGCAGAGTTTAATATAACATGACCATTATTAAAAGTAGTATTCGAAGTGTCTCTTAAGATTTCAAAGACATGAGCAGTATAATTCATTATTAAATTGTTTTAGTGTTTGACAAAATTGATGAAAATCAACACACCAAAACGTACGGATAAATACGTATTTTATCTAAAGGAGGTTACTGTTTTTTACTTTTTGAATTGCCTCTAATCTGCTATGAACTTGTAATTTTGAGTAGATATTGTCAACATGTTTTCTTATAGTGCCTTTGGATAAAAATAAATTTTCAGCAATAGCGTGATATTTGAGGCCTTTACTTAATTGCTCCAAAACCTCAATTTCCCTTGACGTTAAATTATAATCTTCAGTAATTGCAAAATCCTTTACAGTACTTGATTCTCTAAATAATTTTAGTGTTTTCAAAGCGATGGTCGGTGTCATAACAGCACCTCCATTTAATGTATCCACTATTGCTTTTTGGAGTTCTTCAGGGCTGACTTCCTTTAAGAGATAACCATCCGCTCCTGCCTTTATGGATTTAAAAATGTTTTCTTCATTGTCAAAAACCGTCAACATTATAATTTTGATTTGGGGATAGTTTGTTTTAACGTATTGAGCGGCATCGATCCCATTCATTTTTGGCATTTCTATATCCATTAAAATTAAATGAATATTATGATTTTTTTCTAGTTTAGAAATCAGATCTTCGCCATTATTTGCTTTAAATTTTACAACAATATCCTCAAAAAAAGAGAGCTTATCAATAATTACTTTTTGCAAGAATGTGTTGTCATCCACTATGGCTACTTTTATCATTAGGACTGTTTTAAAGGTACTGAAATCGTAACTATGGTTCCATTATTTGGTTGGGACCTTATATCAAAACTGCCATTACTGTCTTCGATTCTCTTTTTCATATTTTCAATGCCATTGCCAAAATCGATTTTAGAGATGTCAAAACCTTTTCCATCATCCTGTATGGTGATTTTAATGGTGTCATTTTCTTTGG
>JBDSFP010000056.1:0-11293 GCA_039919415.1 Aquaticitalea sp.
GCTCCCACCGATTGAAATGCTGAATTGAATCCATGTAATAAATGCAATGCCAAAAATACAAATGCCAAACAGTACAAAACGACTCTCCAAGGATCTACGAATTTCGCGCGTAATTCATGGATATACCTGAAGCCTTCGCCATTTGTCATCATTCCCGTCATGTCACCTTCAATATATTTAGTGTTGAGCTCTGGAAGCCAAAAATCATAAAAATGCAATCCTAAAAATGCTAAAATAACCAATCCGGTCCAAATCATATTTCTGCTCATCCAAGTGGAATTGGCATTACCATTGTTTTTGGCGTAAGAGATGCGACGCGCTTTATTATTCCTAATTTCCAGAACAAAGCCCATGATAAAGTGGAAAATAACACCAACAATCAAGATGGGTTGAATGATATATTGCACCACAAAAAAAGTGCCCATAAATTGGGACACATGGTTAAAGGTGTCACCACCAAAAACAGAGGTGAAATTGATTGCAAAATGCTGTAATAGAAATAACATAAGGAAGAATGCTGAAAGTGCCATGGCAAACTTTCTTCCAATCGAAGAATTTAAAATTCCGCCCATCTTTTGAAGTTAATTTAATATCCAGCAAAGATACACCTCAAACGTTTGAAAGCCAAAAAATAGAATTATTAATGAGTATTTAGAATGATTTTAATTAAAAGTTGAAACGCGGATTGACGATTGTATTATATATAGAGCCAAACGAATAACTAAAACCAAAACTTACAAAATAATTATAACCTGACTTCAATTGCTGCTGCTGCAATAACAATTCTGCCAAAGACACATCTCCTGCTGGCAAATTGATTTGGTTTCTCGTGATGCTGTAATTGCCGTTGACATTTAAATTAAACCCTTTAAACAGGCGAACACTTGCGCCCAAATAAAATGATAGGGAGTTGAGCGTGGTATCATGTAAATATTGCTCAAAAGAAGCTTCGCCAAAGATATTTCCCCATTCTTGGTTTATACTTCCGCCTAAATTGATCTCATGTTCCCAAAGTGTTTCTTTATCCATTGCAAAAATGGAGCGCTCAATGTAATCTTGATAGACAATACCATTTCTATAGGATAAGCTCAACTGTTTTTTTGCGGATTCTGAATATTTAAAAAAATTGTACTCAATGGCTGGCTTAATTTCATAATAAAAATCCTTATTGCTGAAAATGGAAGACCCTACACTTGCAAACGCTCCCGCGGACCAATGTGGATTAATGCTTATGACATCGCTTACATTTATAGATTTGGAATTGTTTTTGGAAATAATGTCCTCACCATCAAAACTAAAGGTCTGCTTGTTTTCATTATAGCTTATTCTGGCAGAAAACTTGTTTTTTTCGGTAACACGTTTGGCCGCAACACTCAAATTTATATAGCTTGATTTACTTGATTCTTGTCCGTTGAGATAGGTGTTTGCATTTAAATTGAAAACCCAGTAATTCCAAGGATCTTTTTCCCTTTCTTTCCCAGCAGTACTGTCCGGTGCTACAACATTTACAGAAATGTATTCTGTCTCACCTTTTTTTAACCAATAACGAACCAAACCAAGTTTTATAAATTTGAGTGTTTTTTGCCTGATGTCATCATCGGTCATATTGGTATCGGTGGAAAACGAAATCTTATCATTTAAATCTTTAAAAACACTTTTGCCGATGAATTCTATTTGATAAAGACTTCCCCCACTTCCGTTAGTCTGACGCGTAAAAAACAAATGTACATCGGCAAAATTTTGATCCCTTACAAATTCTACCTGACTCAAATTTTGTTTGATGTAGGTATTATCGCAGGATTCACAGTCTATGAATATTTTGAGGTCATTGGTTTCCTGAGAAAAAGCAATCGACGCCATCAAAAGAAAGAAAAAGGTTAAAGCGGATTTTGTCATGAACATGAAGCTGTTTAATTAGGGTGGAAAATAGTTATTACCAAACGCTTCAAATACTGTTTTGGTTCAATTTAAAAAAATATCCATCCAATTTAGAAAGGTTCTAAAGATTCGTTTACAAAATTATTTATTCAAAAGCAATTTTACTTCACTTCCAATTTAATTTTTTGTTCCCCAATCTGAATGGCATAATTCCCTATTGGAAGATAATATTTCTCGTTTTTAGCCTTTGGAATTTGCAACTCCTTATCATTTGTCATCAATGCCTTTCTGCCATTTTCCGTGAGTGTCAAATCATAAGAAGTGATGTTGAAGCCTTTTTCTGCATCAACGTTCATGCTTTGTAATTCAACATTTTTATCCGATAAAATTTTTACGGTTTGCTTTCCTGAAACATTTGCATAAAACTGAATGTCCACTGAAGGCTCATAAGGTTTTGACCAACTTCCGTAACTATCTCCCCAACGTGGTGAATAATTAACGGATTGAACGTCAAACAGGGTAATCGAAGAATTAATTTTGTCAACATTCATCGTTTCCAGTGCATCAATATGCGCTAAATAAATACTTCGTCCGTGAGTTCCCAAAATCAAATCATTGGCTTCTGATTGAATGGCAATATCATGAACGGCTACATTTGGAAGTCCTTTGCTGAATGCTTCCCAAGAAGTACCTCTATTAAAAGACACATACGCCCCATTGTCAGTACCAACAAATAAGATATTTTCGTTCTTTGGATCTTCACGAATCACATTCACAGAAGATGCTGGAATATTGCTGCTTATAGTCTTCCAAGTCTGTCCATAATCCTCACTGACAAATATATAAGGAGTAAAATCATCAAATCGATAGGCATTCAAAGTTACATAAACGCGTTCTTTTTTGTGTTGTGATGCGATGACACGGGTTATCCAAAGATTTTCTGGCAAGTTTGTAGAAATATTTGCCCAATTCCCACCAGCATCTTTGGTCACATACACCATACCATCATCACTTCCCGTATAAATCAATCCGAACTGAAAAGGGGATTCGCTAATAGTTGTCAAAGTTCCATAAGCCACATTTCCTTTTTTCTCCCCTTGGGTCAAGTCGTCACTAATGGCAGTCCAGTCGTTGCCTTGGTTCATGGAACGCATCAATTTATTGACTCCCAAATACAAAATATCCTGATTGTGTGGTGACAATAAAATCGGGGTTTGCCAATTGAACCGATACGGCGTTTCGCCTAACTCATGTTTTGGTTGGATATAGGTTTTTTTGTCTGTTATTCTGTCGATTCTGTAGTAATTTCCATATTGAGAACCAGCATAAACAATGTTATGATTTCTGCTGTCCACCTGAACCTGCATGCCATCGCCACCCAATATAGATTTCCATGGATACTCGCCACTTGCTTGCCAATCTACATTATCTTCCGAATTATGGGGCCCAGCCCAAACGCCATTATCCTGTATGCCGCCATAAACATTGTATGGTTTTTCGCTATCTGTTGTGATGGCGTAAAATTGTCCAACAGATGGTGAGTTGTTTTTGATCCAATGTTCGCCATCATCATAGGAAATGTTGACACCACCATCGTTGCCATTGATCAAATGATTTGGATTTTTAGGATCAATCCAAAGCGCGTGATGATCACTATGAACATTGTCGGCATCGATCGAGGTAAAGGTTTTGCCACCATCTTTGGATTTTAAAATAGGCACGCCATAGACATAGATATTTTCTTTATTGTTAGGAGCCACATGAATATGACCAAAATAATAACCATAGCTATAATATAAATCATCAAGATAGCCTTCATGTGTTTTTTTCCAGCTAAGGCCACCATCCGTACTTTTGTAAATTTCTGCCCCAATGACTGGCGTATCAAACATTTGCGTATTGGCATCTTCTAGATATTTGGCCAAATCGATTGGTTTCACATTCCCGCTTCTGACCATTTGCTTGACGTTTTCGGCTTTGTATTTTTCCTGAAACCCGTTCATTTTCAAAAAGTCATTCAGTTTTTTATCCTCCAGTTTCAAAAAGGTTTCCACATCCATCAATTTGAAATCCTCCTTTGTAAGCTTATCGTTTTTTTCCTTTTTTTTATCTTCCGCTCTGTGGAATTGGTTGTCGTGGATGGCATAAATCGTAGTGTCATCATAAATGGCCAAACCTATCCTGCCGACTCCAATTCCTGTCGGAAAACCGCTTTTTTCAGTCGAAACTTTTGTCCACGTTGTTCCCGCGTCGGTACTTTTATAAATTGCAGAATTAATTCCGTTGCCATCAAAATTCCACGCTTTTCTGTCCTTGGCCCAAGAGGAAGCAAACACCACATTATAATTGGCTGGCGAAAATTGTGCATCAATAATTCCACTGTTTTCATCCACAAATAGTGTTTGTTTCCAGGTTTTTCCGCCATCAGTTGTTTTGTAAATACCACGTTCGCTGTTAGGCGAATACAAATGTCCTGTCACGCCAACCACTAATTCATCAGGATTGTTTGGGTTGATGAGAATGCGTCCAATATGTTGAGAATCCACCAAGCCCATATTCTGCCAGGTTTTTCCCTTATCTGTTGATTTTAAAATTCCAATGCCTGGATAACTCGAACGCGAGGCATTATTTTCTCCTGTGCCGACCCAAATAATATTATGTTTCCAATCGACCGCAATATCGCCAACATTTTGGGTATTGGAAGTGTCCAAAATCGGTTCGAAAGTTGTTCCATTGTTAATGGTATGCCACAGACCTCCAGAAGCATACGCCACATAAAATTCCGTTGGATTGTCTGGATTGACTTCCAGATCAGTCACACGACCGCTCATAATCGATGGCCCAATATTTTTGAAAGGGATGTTTTTCACCAATGAACTCTTGGTCAACGTTTCTTTTTGTTGAAGTGCTTTTTCAACTGTTTCAGAAGATGTTGAATGTTGTTGTGCAAAACTGAAAATGGAAAAAAATGTAAGACAGGGAATAAGTAATTTTTGAAATTTCATAATGTTGGTTTTATCATTCTGTAAATTAACCATAATGTCGATACCATCAAAATTTGCTGTTAAAGTTTAACAAAAGAATCTCCGTCAGTTTTTTAACATTCTTGAAATATGTAATTTTGATAAAATTTAAATTATCATGAAATACCATCCAATTGACAAAAAGCTCTTCATTAAAAACCGTAAGAACTTCATGGCACAAATGAAGCCGAATAGTTTGGCCGTTTTCAATAGCAACGATATGTATCCAATCAGTGCAGACAGTACAATGCCATTCCAGCAGCATCGCGATATTTTTTATTTGAGTGGTGTCGATCAGGAGGAAAGCATTTTGGTACTCTTTCCTGATTGCCCAAAAGAAAAACATCGGGAAATTTTATTCTTAAAGGAAACCAATGATCATATAGCCGTCTGGGAAGGCGAAAAATTGACCAAGGAAGCCGCTTTTGAAACTAGTGGAATCAAAACAGTATATTGGATGAAGGAGATGGAAAAAATCATGTTTGAATTAATGACCCAATGTGATACTGTTTATATTAATACCAATGAACATTACAGGGCAAGTGTTGAGACAGAAACCCGCGAAGATCGTTTTACAAAATGGTTGAAGGAAAAATATCCCGCTCATTCAGTTGCCAAAAGCAATCCAATATTGCAGCGTCTGCGTTCCGTAAAAGATAAAATCGAACTCGATCTGATTCAACAAGCTTGTGATATAACGGAAAAAGGATTTCGGAGACTCCTGAAGTTCGTAAAACCTAATGTATGGGAATATGAAATTGAAGCAGAGTTCATGCACGAATTTCTGCGAAACCGTTCCAAAGGATTTGCCTATACGCCGATTGTAGCTTCCGGTAACAATGCGAATGTATTGCACTACATACAGAATAACCAACAATGTAAAAAAGGCGATTTGATCTTGTTGGATGTCGGTGCCGAATATGCCAACTATTCGAGTGACATGACGCGAACCGTCCCTGTTTCAGGAAGATTCTCAAAACGTCAAAAAGAAGTTTATAATGCTGTGAATCGTGTAAAAAATGAAGCGACAAAAATGTTGGTGCCTGGAACCGATTGGGCTGAGTACCATGTGGAAGTTGGCAAATTGATGACTTCAGAATTGTTGAGTTTAAAACTTTTGGATAAAGCAGATGTAAAAAATGAAGATAAAGATTGGCCAGCTTACAAAAAATATTTTATGCACGGAACGTCGCATCATATGGGTTTGGATACCCATGATTATGGCATTTTAACAGAACCTATGCAAGCCAACATGGTCTTTACCGTTGAACCAGGTATTTATATTCCGGCAGAAGGTTTTGGTATTCGTTTGGAAGATGACGTAGTGATTCAAAAGAAAGGCGAGCCCTACAACATGATGCGGAACATTCCAATTGAAGCTGATGAGATTGAGGAGTTGATGCACCAATAATGAAATGACTATAGATTACAAAGGCATTCAAATTTACTTTAATGACGTTGGGACTGGAGATTGTGTTCTGTTGCTTCACGGGTTTTTAGAAAACCTTACTATGTGGGACAATCTGGTTCCTCATATTTGCAAAACACATAGAGTGATCAGCATCGATTTATTGGGCCATGGCAAAACAGGCTGTTTGGAGCACATCCACACGATGGAAATGATGGCTGAAGCAGTTCATGCTGTTTTGGAACATTTCAAAATTGAAAAGACAATCATTATTGGTCACTCCATGGGAGGCTATGCAGCACTTGCTTTTGCGGAATTGTACCCCAACAAAATGAGTGGACTTTGCTTAATGAATTCTACAGCGTTGCCTGATAGTGAAGAACGGCAGATTAATAGAGAGAGAGCGATTATGGCTGTCAAACAAAACCATAAAACTTTTATCAGCATGTCAGTTTCCAATTTGTTCGCTCCAGAGAATAGGGTAATACTGAAAAAAGAAATCAATCATGTAAAGAATGAATCTCTTAAAATGTCTGTTCAGGGCATCATTGCAGCATTGAAAGGAATGAAAATGCGAAAGAATCGAGAGTTGATTCTTCACAATACCTCTTATAAAAAGATGATGATTATCGGACAGAAAGATCCGGTTTTAGATTATGATAATTTAATTCAACAAACTAATGGAACAAAGGTTGAATTGGTGCAGTTAACTGACGGACATATGAGTCATATTGAAAATTTGAAAGAATTAACTTACTATTTATTGCATTTCATCGAAAAATAATACGTTTTAACGTTCTATTTTAATTATTTTGTTAGTTTTAAAGCTCTTAACTGAACTACCATGAATAAAACCAACAAAACTTCGGCCCCCTTGAAACTATATTGCGGTCTTTTTGGCCATCGATACGAAGTTTCAAAAAAAGTCACTTCTTATGTCAAAGAATACACCTGCAAATGTTGTAAAAGACAATTAACGACCAATAGCAACGGCAATCTAATTGAGCTCACTCCAAAATTTCAAGAGATCAACTCGATTTTAGAAGATATTTATGCGAAAAGAAAGCTTCGTTTACAGCAAAAATCATTCACTTCGTCGATATATTTGAGCAATGCAGTTGGTTATTGATTGATTTTCATATATTTAGAAATCCTCTAAATAGTATCTAAAATTAATAGCCAGTGAAAAGTTTATATTGTTCAGTTTTTGGACACCAATATGAGGTTTCCAAAAAAGTTACTCTACACGTCAAAGAGTACTCATGCAAACATTGTCAAAGCCAAATGACCACCAACGGAAAAGGTGAGCTGATACCATTAACACCAAAGTTTAAGGAAATCAACTCTGTTCTCGCACGAATCCACAGACGAAAATCGAGAAATATCGAAGGGCTGCTTATATTTGAGCATTAAACGCATTCCAACCTTTGGCAATGATTGGAATTAAGGTTTCGGACCTAGTTACCAAATTCATTCCTCTAGCCTTATCAGTAATATAACCGATAACTGTCAAATGAGGATTGGCCTTGATTTTTGGAAAATCTTCCTGAGAAATGGTCATCAACAATTCGTAATCCTCTCCACCATTAAGAGCAATGGTCGTACTATCGATATTGAATTCCTCACATGTGGAAATCACTTGGGGATCTAAGGGTATTTTGTCCTCGTATAATTCCACTCCAACATCGCTTTGTGTGCACAAATGAATAATTTCTGAAGACAAACCATCGCTGATATCAATCATGGAAGTAGGTTTCACCTTCAAATCCTTCAATAATTTTATAATATCTTTTCGCGCTTCGGGTTTCAGTTGCCGTTCAATGATATAAGTGTAAGAATCCAAATCAGGCTGGTTTTGGGGATTGACTTTAAAAACTTCTTTTTCTCGTTCCAAAACCTGCAATCCCATGTAAGCTGCACCCAAGTCTCCTGTAACGACCAACAGATCATTGGGTTTTGCTCCATTTCTGTAAACTACATCTTTGGCAGTCACTTCACCAATGGCAGTTACGGAAATAATCAATCCCGTTGTTGAAGAAGTCGTGTCGCCCCCAACCACATCCACTTCATAAATTTTTGATGCCATTTCAATACCAGCATACAATTCTTCCAAAGCTTCCAAAGGAAAGCGATTGGAAACCGCAATCGACACAGTCACTTGGGTGGCATTCGCATTCATGGCATATATATCCGACAGATTCACCATAATTGCTTTGTATCCCAAATGTTTCAAGGGCATATAGCTCAAATCAAAATGAACATTTTCTATCAGCAAATCCGTGGTGATCACGATTTTTTTTGATTTAAAATCCAAAACCGCTGCGTCATCACCGATGCCCTTAACAGTTGATTTCTGCTTTATTTCGAACTGTTGGGTCAAATGCGCTATGAGTCCAAATTCTCCCAATTCGCTTATGGAAGTGCGCTGATGGTTTTTATCTTCTATCATATTGCAAATTTAGACAGCATTTCTGAAGTGACATAACCTTTTACTTAAAAGCATTGGTTTTATACTAATTTGAAGTAATTTCCGTTTTCTAAATTAAAATTGAAATGAAAAGATCGAAACTTCTGTATCGAAGCCAGTTCCTTATGGCTTTTTTCTTGGTTATTTTAAGTTGTTCCAGAGATGAAGGCAATACAAATGTTATCAATTCAGATATTGATGGTGACGGAATCTCAAATATCCAAGACAATTGTGAGTCCGTTTCCAATCCAGACCAGTTGGATACAGATTCCGATGGAATAGGTGATGCATGTGATGACGACGACGATAATGACGGTGTTTTAGATGCAGTTGATAACTGTCCATTTATTCCGAATCCAAACCAAGAAGACGACGATCATGATGGGATTGGTAATAGTTGTGATGACACCTTTAATTTGGAGCCCTTATTTAGATGCCAAAACGGGATGGCTGGTATTTACCCATGCAATGATTACGATTTGATGGGAACAATTGACATTGCCACCTTAGGCGGTCAAAGTGCCGAGGGCAATGATTCTTGGGGTTGGACCGATTCTACCACGGGAAAGGAATATGCACTGATGGGAACTACTACAGGTACTGCATTTGTGGATGTTTCCGACCCTACGCAACCCATTTTTTTGGGAAGATTGCCTACCGCCACAGTCAACAGTCTTTGGAGAGATATTAAAGTGTACAACAACCATGCATTTATTGTTAGTGAAGCACCAGGGCATGGGATGCAAGTATTTGATTTGACACGCCTGAGGAATGTATCCAATCCACCAGCGACATTCACTGCCGATGCGCTCTATACGGAGTTTGGTGAAGCCCATAATATCGTCATTAACGAAACCTCCGGCTATGCTTATATTGTCGGTTCAGACACCTACAACGGCGGCCCTCATTTTGTGAACATACAAAATCCCACAAATCCTATGGCAGCTGGTGGCTATACGGCCGATTCCTATACCCATGATGCGCAAGTGGTTACATATAATGGCCCGGATCAGGATTATGCCGGACGGGAAATTTTCATTGGTAGCAACGAGAATGAAGTGGTCATTGTAGATGTTACTGACAAATCAAATCCTGTGCATATTTCGGGAATTGGATACAATAATATTGGTTACACACATCAGGGTTGGTTTACGGAAGACTTAAAGTATTTTATAGTGGGGGACGAATTGGATGAATTAAA
This sequence comes from Aquaticitalea sp., assembly GCA_039919415.1. Taxonomy (GTDB): domain Bacteria; phylum Bacteroidota; class Bacteroidia; order Flavobacteriales; family Flavobacteriaceae; genus JBPOFM01. Next base: position 9,978 of record JBDSFP010000056.1, read on the forward strand.
TTTTGGCAACAATACGCGAACCTTGGTTTTTGATTTTACGGATTTAGATAATCCAACTTTCCAAACCGTATACCTGGGCCCAACAGGAGCAATTGACCACAATGGATATGTAAAAGGTAACCTTTTTTATCAAGCCAGCTACACTGCGGGAGTTAGGATTATTGATGTGAGCGGTTTAAATGTGGGTACTATGAACGAAGTTGGATTCTTTGATTCTTATCCTTCTAACAACAGTACCACTTTTCATGGGGCATGGAATGTTTATCCGTTTTTTGAAAGTGGGAATATTACTATAAGTGATATAGAAGGCGGCCTTTTCATTATAAGAAAAAGCGGCAGTTAGATAAAAAATAGACATAGTTGTATTTAGAGATTTATGTGAGTAACCGTTAGACTGAATTCATGAACATAGAAAAGCTTCCAAATAAGTTGGGAGCTTTTGCATTTCAATATAATAAAAATCAATTATAACATTCTGTAATATAATGTCAGCTTATATGGGAAAACCCTTCATATATCGTATATTTGCAGTCTATTTAGAAATAATCTATATAAGGAATGATAAAAGTATCTGAAACAGCTAAAAGGAAGGTCGTTGAGCTCATGGGCGAAGATGGCTTCAGCGCGACAACCGACTTTGTTAGAGTGGGCGTGAAAAGTGGTGGGTGTTCAGGTTTGTCCTATGATTTGAAATTTGACAAAACCCAACAGGAAGGCGATAAAGTTTTTGAAGACAATGGTGTTAAGATCATTGTTGACAAAAAGAGCTTTTTGTATTTGATAGGAACCACGCTTGAATATTCAGGTGGATTGAATGGGGCTGGATTTGTATTCAACAATCCAAATGCAAATCGCACATGCGGTTGCGGCGAAAGTTTCTCGCTGTAAGCTAACGTTGCGTAGGGAAGGGTTAATCAATTAAGGTAAACGACATGAGCAAATATACAGAAGACGATTTAAGAGAAGAGCTTAAGACAAAGGAATACGAATATGGTTTTTATACTGATATTGAATCAGATACGTTCCCTATTGGTTTAAATGAAGACATTGTTCGGGCAATTTCCCTTAAAAAAGAAGAGCCAGAATGGATGACTGATTGGCGATTGGAATCGTTTCGTGTTTGGCAAGAAATGGTGGAACCTGAATGGGCGAATATCAAATACATCAAACCTGATTTTCAGGCCATTTCCTACTATTCCGCACCTAATAAAAAACCGAAATACGATAGTTTGGATGAAGTTGACCCAGAATTATTGGAAACTTTTAAAAAACTGGGCATCTCCATAGACGAACAAAAGAAACTTTCAGGCGTTGCA